>JAZSBW010000098.1:0-5354 GCA_045602585.1 Clostridia bacterium | reverse complement strand
ATTCAAGATTGATGATAGCGCTGTTATTGCGCCGGCTCCCGAAAGCTGCGCTGATAGCGTTGAGGTTCTTCGTGGTCCTAACATTAAGCCTTTCCCTGAATCAAAGCCACAGGTAGATAACTTTACAGCCGAGGTTGCACTTAAGGTGGGTGATAATATTACCACCGACCATATTATGCCCGCAGGCTCAAAGATATTGCCTTACCGTTCAAATATTCCCCATCTTTCGCAGTATTGCTTTGAGGTATGTGATAAGGAGTTCCCTGAAAGAGCCAAGAGCTGGGGCGGCGGATTTATTATCGGCGGTTCAAACTACGGTCAGGGCTCAAGCCGTGAGCATGCTGCACTTGCACCTTTGTATTTAGGTATTAAAGCGGTTATCGTTAAATCGTTCGCACGTATACATATGGCAAACCTTATAAATTCAGGCATTTTGCCGTTAGTGCTTGAAAACGAGGCTGACTACGACAACATTGATATGATGGACGAACTCGCTATCGACAATGTTCGCACACAACTTGCCGACGGCAACAGAATTGTAGTTAAAAACATAACCAAAAATATAGAAATCCCCACAATCATCAATGTGTCTGACAGACAGAAAGATATGCTTTTGGCAGGTGGATTGCTCAATTACACAAGAGAGAATAATTAATGTAAAAAACGGGACGATGTGGGCATCGTCCCCTACAATGTTTTCAACATTAATTTGTGAGAATAAAAATCCTACAAAGGAGAATTTCCTATGGAATCAAAACTTAAAAAAGGTGCCCTTGGCTACAAATCTAAAGAGGTAGAGGCGTATCTGGTTGAACTTTCGAACAAGTATCAGGACGATATCAAGGCGAAAGATACCGAGATTGAAAAATTAAACGCTAAGGTTGCAGACCTCGAAAAAAAGATTGACGGTTATGAGGCAGAGCGTTTAAGTGTTGCCGATGCACTTGTAAAAGCGCAGAAAGAGGCACAGGATATTATGGATGCCGCAGTTACCGAAGCAGAGGCAGAACGCGCTAAAATTCAGGCAGATTGTGATGTCCTTGCAACTAAAATTGCTGATGCCAAGGCTACACTTACTGCTATGCAGAAAGATGCACTCAAAGTTATGGAAGAGTACAAGGCAGTAGTGGCTGATTTTACTGATTTTTCAGGTGTAGCACATGATGACTGAAGGCAACTGCAAGATAAACCTTGCGCTGAACGTGGAGGGAATCTTGCCGAACGGATACCACGGCGTAAAAATGATAATGCAGGAGATAACTCTTTGCGACGAAATCTCGTTGACTTTTGGGAAAAGTGGTGTAAGCCTGTCCTGCAGCAATTCACAGATACCGACGGACAATAAAAATATTGCATACCGCGCGGCAGAGATGTTTTACAAAAAAACTGGAATTGCCGACGGTGTGCATATACATATCCAAAAAATCGTGCCTACAGAGGCAGGGCTCGGCGGCGGAAGTGCCGACGGTGCGGCGGTTTTTAAAGCGATGAACCAGCATTACGGCTATCCGCTTACCGAAAAGGAACTGCTTGAACTTGGTGCAACGCTCGGTGCAGACATTCCGTTTTGTATAATGGGCAAAACGGCTGTAGCCGAGGGGATTGGCGAGGTTTTAACTCCCATTGAAAGCAAAATTAAAACAGATGTTTTAATAGTTAAACCCTCTGTTGGTATATCTACACCCTGGGCATATAAACGTCTTGATGAGGTTGGTTTTGAGCCTGTTGATGTGGACAAAGTTAAAAACGCGTTAGAGAATGGCAATGTATCTGACCTGTGCGCGTCTATGGGAAATGTGTTTGAAACGGTTGCCCTGCAGGAATACCCCGAAATAGCGCAGATTAAAACGGATATGCTTACACACGGCGCAAGCGGTGCTATGATGAGCGGTAGCGGCCCGTCGGTGTTCGGTATATTTGAAGATGCCGATGCCTTGCAGCGAGCATACGACTATTTTAAAGAAAAATATAAAGACACTTTTAAAGCAAAAATGATATAAGTATATGAAAAAACGGACGATAAAAATCGTCCGTTTTTCCGTTTCCCTATTCCCTTTAGGTGGATATAAGTATGTGACAACCGAATGTAATATACGCACAAATTAAAAAAGTGCGCTCACAAGGAACGCACCGAAAAAGCGCAATCCCTCTCTGTGGCCACACAACTTTATTCCCAACGCGAGATTAAAGTGAGAGAAAACACCTTTTACCAAAGTATTCTCTCACGTCGGGATATTTTTATTCAGTTGTGTGGCAAAAGCATTATATCACATTAAAGAATTGATGTCAATACGGCTACGAAGTTATAGTGGTCAGAGGGGTTCTTAGAGGTGAAACCCCTGTAGGGGACGATGCCTACATCATCCCGCTTTATTACGGGCGGATGTAGGCATCCGCCCCTACGATTATGTTTAACGTGGGAAATATGGATACATACTTCCACGCAAAAAGGCAGTACCATCAAAGGTACTGCCTTTTATAATCAGGAGATGATTAACAATGATTCACAAAGCAATTATTTTATGATGATTATCTCTCTTACTACGTCATCGTATACTCTTACGAAGATTCTTGAAGGATCAAGTTCGTCGTATTTCTGGATATCACCTGCGTCGCCTACTGTAATCTGGTTTCTGTTTTTGGTGGTATCGATGTTATAGATGGTAGCATCGCCGATTGCGAAGTTGTGAATTGTACCGCTGTTTACCTGCATATTGAATGATGATGAGAATTTCTTAACTACTTTACCGTAGAAGGTGCTCATCTTGTCTGATACATCAACCTCAGCCTCTGTGCCTTTGGTGTCTATATCAAAGAGCAGTACTATGCTTTCAATTTCGCCTTTTACGTTTGTTTTATACTGGATTACGTCACCCTGTTCAAGTGCGGTCTGGCTTTCGCCCTCACCTTTAACAAGTACGCCTGATGCGTTTGTTGAAAGTTCTACTTTCTCGCCGTTTTCGAATGCGTAGAGTTTTTCAATCTCGGTGCCGTCTTCGTTTTTACCCAATGCTATGCTGTCTACGATAGCGATTGCAGATTCTTCATTTGCAATACCTGTTGAGTTTGTTACAATTATCGCTTTGGCATTCCTGTCCTCGGTTACGTCGAACACGAGTACGTTGTACTTGTCGCCGTCTACGAAGAAGTCAGAGTTTCTGATTGAGAAATCTGCTGTATCTGTTTTGCCTGCGGGGATATCGAATATTACTGTGTCTTTTGTTACGTTAACACTCATTGATGTGCCCACAAGTTTGCCTGATGCTTTTTTGTATTCAACATCGTTTTCTTTCATATTCATCATGAACTTATCTTCGTTGATTGAAGAAGAAGCGGTTGCTGTGTTAATCTGTGTTACTTCGCCGTTGCTGTTTGTTTCAAATGTGATTAACTGACCGTCAGCGCTTGCGCCCTCGCCTTTCAAAATTGCAAGTGCTTCTTCGGGAGTTTTACCGCTTGCGCCGTTTACTTTAACTGTTGCGCCTGTTTTAACGACTTCGCTTTTACCCTCTTTTGTAAACACTTTCATTTCGAGCACTTTGTCTAATCCTGAGTTGATACCTGCTTTTGCAAGGTATGCGTAGTTGCTGCTGATGGTTGTTTCGCCGTTTACTGCGGCAATTTTACCTTCGATATCGAGGTAGAAAGTACCCTCGTCTTCAAGTTTGATTTCGTTGGGGTAGTTTTTAGCCACTTTGTAGCCTTTTCCGTTTATAAAGAACTCTTTGTCGTTTTTCTGTGTTACTTTACCTTCAACTGTTTCGGTTGAGAGTTCTGCATATACGAGTTCGCCGTCTTTACTCATGGTTGTTGTTAAAACGTCCCACTCTTTAAGGTCTGCAAGGTCAATCACTTCAGAGCCTTTTACGATAACGAATGTGAGGTTATCGTCTTCGGGGTCTGCCACGAGTGTTTTCTGGCCGTATTTGTCTACGATTTTGTGTGAAGATTCAACTACTTCTTCAACTACATAGTTGATTGTTTCGTTTACGAACACTACGTCGTAAGTTCCTTTGCCCTCTGTATCGAGAAGCACGATTGAACCTGACTCTACCACTTTAAAATCTTCTGCTGTGCCGGCTTTGCCGTTGTAGAGGATTTTAGCGTCTTTTGCGATAGATGCTTTTGTTGTTCTTTTGTCATTTTCGATGTCTTTCCAGTACTGGAGTTCTTTTTTATCTTCTGTGTTTGTGATTTCTGCAATGTTTTCTGCAGGAACTGTTACAGAATCGTTTTTACCTGCTGAGGGGCGCGCCAAAAGTAAAACTTTGTCGCCTCTGTTATTTTCGCGGGTGTAAGCATCTACTGTAAAACCGAGGATTGAACGTACGTCTGCAGAACCGGTTTTGTAGATTTTTTCGCCGATTAAAATCTGGTCTTTAGAAAGGTTTGATTTGCCGTCGAGTGACGCATTACCTACTGCCATTACCTGTGCAGTAACCTTTTCTACATCAAGTTTGTCTTCCAAGAGAGTTTTGTCTACAACTTCGTAGTTGATATCCTGACCGAAGCCTGTCTGTTCCATCATATTGATGGTGAGCGCGTTGAATGCCAACTGTGCTACGTTACCTCTTGAGATAGCGCCGTTCTGTTCACCTGAAACGCCTTTTGTAAGACCGATGTTAGACGCCGTTACAAGGTAACCTGTGGGGTATCCGCCTTTTGCCTGTGCCTGAGGCTCGTAACCTAATGCACGGACTAAGATTGTAACTGCTTCCTGATAGGTGATATCTGCATCAGGACGAAATGTGCCTTCAGTATCACCGATAACCATTTTCTGGTCTGTTGCTACGTTAATAAAGCCTGTTGCCCAGTGACCTTTCGGTACGTCGGGGTATTTAGACTGTGCGCTTGTTACGTTAGCAACTTCGGTAAGACCGCTGAGTGCTACTGCAACTTTTGCAACCTCTGAACGGATAATGGTAGCATCGGGACGGAATGTGCCCTCGGTGTCACCAACCATAACTTCGAGTACGCCGAGTACTTCGGCAGCCTCTTCAAATTTTGTATTTGCTACATCTGACGGAATAGAAGCCATCGCTACTGTTGCCGCCATTGAGAATGTCATTATTGAAGTCAACACAGATGCAATAAATTTTTTGAATTTAAACACGTTGTTTCCTCCTATAATTTTATTGGGGTAACCCCCTGTGTATACCCCGCAGGCAATCGGCGGATTCGTTCCTGCCGGGCTTGTATATATCATATCGTATATCTGTTGGTATATCAACCATCAATATATTCCAGTATATCCAATGCAAAATTTTGAAATTTTTCAAAAAACAAAAGACAGACCCCCTTGGGATCTGTCCTTTTTTAACGCGCCCGGAGAGATTCGAACTCCCGACCTACTG
>JAZSBW010000097.1:0-3345 GCA_045602585.1 Clostridia bacterium | reverse complement strand
CGCCAATACATTTAATTATTTCTTTTTTTGATTTATTATCTAAACCGAATGAATCAATCATATTTAAAATTATATCCATATTAGATAAATCAAGGACGTAATCATCCGATATACTTTCAAGACTTTTAGCAGCCATCATAATTGTTTCAAAAATATTATATGTATCAATATCGCCTATGCACTCAAGACCAACTTGCATTAACTCTTTAAAACTATTAGTGCCTTTACTTACGCGATATACATTTTCATCATAAAAAACTTTTTTAATCTGACCCTTTTTACAGTCAGTATTTTTAATTATAGATAAAGTCACATCAGGCTTAAGAGCCATAAGTTTTCCGTCAGTATCAGTAAAAGTGATTATATTTTCAGATACAAGGAAATCTTTATTTCTCACATATAAATCATATTCTTCAAATTTACTCATTTTAAATTGAGAATATCCATATTTTTTATAAAGCGAACGCATCTTAAAAATTATTTCTTCATCACTGTTTATTACACAATAATTTATGCTCATTTTTTTGCCCCCAAGTCATTTCTTTTTGAAAGTATGGTTTTATAACCACCGTTGCCGTACATAAGGCATCTGTTTACACGGCTTATAGTTGCAGTGCTGGCACCTGTTTCTTCACAAATTTCATTATAACTTTTACCCTTATCCAGCATAATAGCAACTTCGTATCGCTGAGAAATATCCTGAAGTTCTTTTACTGTAAAAATATCTTCAAAAAATATTCTGCACTCTTCTGCGCTTTCCAGACTTAAAATAGCATTATAAAGATTTTCGGTTTTATTGAAATCAAATTTTTTCATTTCTTTGCCCACCTTTCACTTTACCACTTTACTATGATAACACAATAAATTGTGAAAGTCAACGCTTATTTAGTACAATATCAAAGATGTGAAAAACCTTTATTTGTAAAATATTGACAAACGACCCGTTATATGCTATACTTTCAAATATTTAAGGAGGAGTTATATAATGGTAAAACACGTAATATTATGGAATTTAAAAGAATATGACGCAGATGAAAAAGCAAAAAAGAAATCAGAAATAAAAGAAAGTCTGGAAGCACTTAAAGGTAAAATTGACGGTTTGCTGGAAATCAAAGTATATACTGAAGGATTAACGTCTTCAAATGCAGATTTAATGCTTGACTCAACTTTTGAAAATGAAGCAGCACTTAAATTTTATGCAACACATCCTGAACACGTGGCTGTGGCAAATACTAAAGTAAGACCTTTTACCGCATCAAGAAGTTGCCTTGATTTTGAAATTTAATTAATTTAAAAACCAAACCCCTTGAATTTATATTCAAGGGGTTAATTCTTACTCCCACTCTATCGTGGCGCTGGGTTTGGGGCTTAAATCATAAAGCACTCTGCAAACGCCAGGAACTTCTGATAAAATTCTATCTGTAATTTTCTTTAAAACGACCCAATCAATTTCAGGTACAGTTACACTCATTGCGTCAACTGTGTTGACAGCACGGATAATTACAGGCCAATCATAAGCACGTTTACCATCACGCACACCTGTTGAACGAAAATCCGGCACTACTGTAAAGAATTGCCACACCTTATCGGTTAAACCTGCATTATCAAACTCTTCTCGAAGAATAGCATCAGATTCACGAAGTGCTGCAAGGCGGTCGCGCGTGATTGCACCCAGACAACGCACACCAAGACCAGGACCGGGGAACGGCTGACGGTCTACCATTGAAGAAGGAAGACCTAATGCCTTACCAACAACACGAACCTCATCTTTATAAAGCAATCTTACGGGTTCAACAAGTTCAAACTGCATATCTTCCGGCAAGCCACCTACATTGTGATGTGCTTTAACGCCATCGCTTTCTAAAATATCAGGATATATTGTACCTTGAGCGAGGAATGAAATGCCTTCCAATTTGCTTGCTTCTTCGTCAAAAACTTTTATAAATTCGCCACCAATGATTTTACGTTTAGTTTCAGGTTCATCAACACCTGCCAACAAATCCAAAAATCTGTCGGTTGCATCAATATATATAAGGTTAGCGTCTAACTGGTTTCTGAAAACCTCAATAACCTCTTCGCTTTCGCCTTTTCTCATAAGACCATGATTAACGTGAACACAAACCAACTGTTTGCCTATTGCCTTTATTAAAAGCGCAGCAACTACAGATGAATCTACACCACCGGAAAGAGCCAAGAGAACTTTTTTATCCCCCACCTGCTCGCGAACAAGTGCAACTTGTTCATTAATAAATGCCTCGGCAAGTTCAGGCGTGTTGATGCGCGCCATAGATTCGGGACGTACATTATTTTGCATTTAAATTCCTCCCATGTATATATAATTTCCAATAACAAATTTATATAAAATATTATATATTATCAATGTGCCAAAGTCAATATTTTAGGCTACAGAAATTTATACAATTTTCATAAAACACAAAATGAAAATATTGTAAAGGATAACGTTAAAAACGCCATATTTGAAATGGCGTTTTTAACGTGAATTTATTTACACATATTACATTCATAGCACATATTAACTCTTCCCGAAAAAATCTCTTTTATAATCTTAACAGTTTCTTCATTTTCATAATTCTTTTTACAATGTATGGTTATATGTTTAGGCGCCAACGAAATAAGATCGTTAAGAATAATATATCCCTCGTTATTATCTAAAGCGGCAATTTCACAATATGTGCTGTCAAGAAGTTCATCGCTTATAGGAATACCATTTTCATCTAAAATCCTATATTCCCCTTTTCTTCCTATTAGCAGGTTTACTCTATCAAATGGTGATTCCTGAATATCCACAAAGAATTTTAAAAATTTAACAAAATCGCAATAACGGCGTTGTTCAATATATTCATCGACTGCAAAATCTATCTCGTCTTCAAAGTTTGAAAGATAATCCTTCATTCTAAATAAGGTAAACCCACCAAGATGCATATGCTTATTTTCATGTATAAATTCATTAATAAGATATGATAAGCCTTCAATATCGGAATAGTCAAGTATTGAAGAAATTAAAATCTTTTTGTCGTTATCATCAACACCGTAATAATTGGTATCAATAATAGTATCTGAGTATTTAGTTAAATAGTCAGTTTTAATCAATTTAGCAAGTATAGGACTTACATATTTTAATGAAGTGTCATCAAACTCAAACATATAGCAATGCACACCGTTGTTATACGTTGAAACATTATATTCATTGCTCATATATATAATATCTGCGTCATCTAATTCATTTATAAACTGATAAACATTCGGCAAATGCTTATCATCTATTTCAACAGTAAAACACAATGCCTTCACTTCCCCCCACAGGTAGTATACGCTAACACGTTT
>JAZSBW010000096.1:0-2426 GCA_045602585.1 Clostridia bacterium | reverse complement strand
TGCTGTTTGCAGTTGTTGATTAAGTCTGCTTTTAAATAACTCTATGCTTTTTATTTGACCTTCCAAATCAGTAGTTCCAAGACACTCTCCTAATGAAAGGAACATTTCTGAATCATCTTTAAACAACTCAGGTGAAATATCATTTACAGCCTTTGTCCAAACAGCAGAAACGGGTTCACCTGTTGAGTCCTGTTTGGACGCAATATTAAACAATTCAGATATTATTAAGTGTGTAGTTTCGGAAATTCTTTTTAATGCTTCAAATATAGGTGTTCGTGTATATCTGATTTCGTTTTCAAGTTGCAGAATACATAACTGCATATTTTCAAGATAACGTACTCTGTTTTCAAACTCACGGGATTTCGATATTCCCAAAGTAATTGTAGTAATAATAACAATTACTGCTCCGATTAATTTAAATATCAAGTTCTTTCCTCCGTATTATATTGGAAATACTTCCTGTTCCGCCGATATTCGTAAGAGAAATAAAAACATCAAAAAAACCGATTAAATTTTTAAGTGATTTTTGGCGCATCATATCATTTATATCAATGCCATGCGCAGACGTAATTAACTTTACACCGCTTGTTGCCGCATATTTTATAACCTCTGAATCACTATCTACACCAATTTCGTCCGTTATTACAACTTCGGGCGACATACTGCGAATAACTAAAGGTATTCCTATTTGCTTTGGGCAATTGTCAAGCACGGTTGTACGTAACCCAATATCATTTTGCGCTATACCATTATACATTCCGGCAATTTCGCTTCTTTCATCTACAATTGACACTCTTCGGTTTCTTCCAAGAATTCTGGCAATATCACGTAGTAAAGTGGTTTTCCCGCATTGCGGTGGAGATATTATAAGCGTGTTTTGAATTTTATCTTTATTAAAAATATGATTAATTATTTTATCAGCAGCACCTATAATCTCTCTTTTAATTCTGATGTTTACAGAAGATATATCTTTTATTGCTGATATTCTTCCGTTACTCATCACAGCAGAACCGCATATTCCTGCTCTGTGCCCGCCTTTAAGGGTTATATAGCCATTAATCATTTTTTCGTTTGCGGCGTATATTGAACTGTCTGTGACAAGCATGATTGTTTCTTTAACCGTGCGCCCATCACAAATAAAAGGCTCGTCTTGTTTATATATATATTCAAACCCGTCGTTATAACATAGCATAGCAGGTTTTCCAAGCGAAATACGTATTTCTTCTGCTTTATCCCATACTCTTGAATCTGTATTCAACAAACATTCACGCAGATTTGGAGATATGTAATTTAAAAGTTCTTTGATATATGTTTTGTCCATTGTATCCACCTCAATAAATCATATGCCACTATGTGTTTTAATATTACTTATTCCTTGACAAAAAACAAAAACTTGTTTAAAATATTATTATCTTGCAAGAAAGGCGGCGATATTATGTCATTTTCCGAAACACCTTCAAAGTACAACGAATTGAGCGATGAAGAAATTGTTGCAATAGCAAAATCGGGCGATAGTATTGCCACCGATTATATTATTAATAAATATAAAAATTTTGTTAAGTCGCGTGCAAGAACATATTTTTTGATTGGTGCAGATAAAGAAGATATCATTCAGGAAGGTATGATTGGTCTTTATAAAGCCATACGTGATTATGATACAGATAAACCTGCGTCATTCAGAGGATTCGCTGAAATATGTATTACACGTCAAATAATAACCGCTATTAAAACTGCCACCAGACAAAAACATATTCCTTTAAATTCATATATTTCGCTTAATAAATCTGTATATGATGAAGAATCTGAACGCATGATGATTGATATGATTGCGGAGAAAGAAAATTTTAATCCCGAAGAGATTATGATTACAAAAGAGCACTTTTCCTCCATTCTTACAAAAATGTCAGAGGTATTAAGTAAATTTGAATGGAAAGTAATGAACCTTTTTTTAGATGGTAAAAGTTATAGCGAAATCGCTAAACGACTTGGTAAAAGCGAAAAATCAATCGACAATGCTCTTCAGCGAATTAAAAAGAAAGTTGAAAAATATCTGCAAGCAAAAAAAGATGAAAATTAAACACATTTATTAAATAAAAATATGCCCGACAATAATTGTCGGGCATATTTTTATATTCCAGAAGGCTTTTCTTTCATTAACTCAATCTTAAGCAATTCAATATTGTCAATATTTTCTGTATAATACCAACATTGCATATACATATCATTTTTAATGTTTGTTAAATCAAGAGTATTAACACTTAAATATACAAAAGTATCTTCTGTGATTATATAGGTGACATTATCTTTTGTATCAAGAGAATTGTTGAAATGATAAATTTTACCTACTTTTTTTAAGTTTGATATTTTAACTATTCTTCCTGTATATTCAGGCCCATTAAAATGGGGAACTCTATTTTCAGTTTCTT
>JAZSBW010000095.1:0-1988 GCA_045602585.1 Clostridia bacterium | reverse complement strand
TACCTAAACGGCGGTACTGTTACGGTCGCTTATAATCCCGACGACGTTTCGGAGATATGGCTGATAGAAAAAGGTCGTTATATACCTTTTACCCTTATTGAAAGCCGTTTTAACGGTAAGGATATATCGGTTGTATCGGATATGAAAGCAAAGCAGAAAGAGATTGTAAATGCTGACAGACAAGCGGGATTACAAGCAAAAATTGACCTTGCTAATCACATTTCCGTAATTGCTGCAAATGCTGTCAAAAACGGCACTACGGAAATAAAAGGCATACGGCGTAACCGACAACGGGAACAACAGAAAAGCCATATTGACTATGTGAAGGATGGTGCAGAGATATGAATAGTATTATAAATCAGTTAGCAGAAATGAAAATGGGAAAAGACTTAATTTCGGAAATGTCGGTCTTGCCTACATATAACAATAATATCCGCTCGGAAAATCAAGCGGTAAGGCTGATAGCGTTATCGGATTTGTACGATATATATTTACCGTCTGAAATGTCTACGGAAATATACAGTAAATTATACCTTGCATTATTACGGTCTTTACAGAAAAAGAACGGCAGAACGGCAACTATACAGCGTAACGAAAATAACAAACTGATACGGCAACAAGAGCATAACGGCGTTATTGGGGGTTCAGACAGTTTTACGATTGTTGGCTGTTCTGGTATCGGTAAGAGCAGTGCTATTAACCGTGCTATCGACTTGATTACGGAAAATGGCGTTATCGAAACACAAAATCCGTACACAAAAATTATACCGTGCGTAGTAGTTCAATGTCCTTTTGATTGCTCTACCAAAGGCTTATTGTTAGAGATATTACGGAAAGTGGACGAGATTTTAGGCAGTAACTGCTATTCAAAATCATTAAAAGGCAGAATAACTACGGATATGCTTATCGGCACCGTAAGCCAAATATCGCTAAATCATATCGGTATGATAATAGTGGACGAGATACAAAATGTCGCTAATTCAAAGAACGGTACAAGTCTTGTAGGTATGCTGACGCAACTAATCAATAACAGCGGTATATCAATCTGTATGGTCGGAACGCCTGAAAGTACGGTGTTTTTTGAGCAGGCTATGCAACTTGCACGTCGGTCTTTAGGTCTGCACTATTCCATATTAGAATATAATCAATATTTTTATGACTTCTGCAAGACCTTATATTCCTATCAATACACCAAAAACAAGACGAAGATTACCGATTCAATAGTACAATGGCTGTATGAACACAGCGGAGGTATTATATCGGTTGTGGTTTCGCTGATACACGACGCACAGGAAATAGCGATACTTAACGGCATTGAACAACTCAATATTGTAACCTTGAATGAGGCATACAAAAAGCGGTTGTCTATGCTACATACCTATATAGAGCCGACAATAACACGTAAAAGTCAAACGTCGGCAAAAGTGCGGAAATCAAAAATATGTGCTATCGAACAAGAAACGGCTACCGATAGTGAAAATGTTATTGCAGAAGCAGTAAGGCTGTCAAAGGAAAAGAATATTGATATAGTTGAACTGCTGAAAGATTACGTAACGGTCGAGGTAATAAGCGTATGATAACATATATTCCCCAAATCTACCCTGACGAATTGGTGTATAGTTTATTTTGTCGGTACTACGTGCATTCTGGCTGTGTTAGTCATAAAGCGGCTTTGAGTGATATTTTTTGCAAAAGGTCTGATAACCCAAGCAAAGAGTTTATCGGTAACTTGAACGCCGACGCACAAAGGCAGATAGAAAAAAGCTATCCGATAAAAGAACTGACACTAAAAAATACAATGTTTCCGCAGTATGCACGGTTTATACCACTTCCCCAAAAGGAAAAGGCTATGTATCATTTTGAGTTTGAGTATTGCGACGCACACCACCTTTTTGCTATTTTACCACGCACGGACGCAGACGGCTTTTTAAGATATTGCCCTGAATGTGCAAAGGAAGATAGGCAAAAATACGGTGAGACTTATTGGC
>JAZSBW010000094.1:0-5697 GCA_045602585.1 Clostridia bacterium | reverse complement strand
TTATTGCAACTGTAATTGCATTGATGTTTGACGGAGAAAAATTCCTTATAAGCAATTTCTCTGCAGGATACATTGCTATGCTGATTGCAACTCTGTTCACAATCTATTCTGGCTATGTGTATCTTAAAAATAACTGGAGCCTTGTTGCTGACAATAAGTGATGAGTAGGGTGGATTTATTTGACAGAATTTTTAATCAAACATTTCGTAAAAGATAGTCAAAATGCATCTAATATAGAGGTGCGCGAAAGATACGGAAAACTTTCAGGCGTTGTGGGCATTACCTGCAACGTCTTGTTGTCTGTTGCCAAATTTTGTGTTGGATTGATTTTCTCAAGCATATCTGTTATGGCGGATGCGGCTAACAACTTGTCTGATGCTATGAGTTCTGTAGTTACGCTGATTGGTTTTAAAATGTCGGGCAAACCTGCGGATAAAGAGCATCCGTACGGGCACGAGCGAATAGAATATGTTTCAGGTTTGATTGTATCTTTTCTTATTCTTTTTATAGGTGTAGAACTTATTAAAACATCTTTTGCGAAAGTTTTTGAGTCGGAAACCTCACACGTAGGTACAGTTACGTTTGTTGTGCTTATAATTTCAATCTTAGTTAAACTGTGGATGTTTTTATTTAACAGACATATCGGTAAAAGAATAGAGTCCACCGTTATACTCGCTACTGCACAGGATAGTTTGAATGATGCCGTTGCAACATCTGCAGTTTTGGTTTCTACAGTTATTACTTATTTTTCTCATTTTAATCTTGATGGATATATGGGGATAGCAGTTGCTATTTATATTATATACGCAGGGATTAACCTTATAAAAGATACCGCTGATCCTCTGCTTGGTGTGGCGCCATCAGCAGAATTTACAGATAAGATTATTGCAAAAGTGATGTCGTATGACGGAGTGGAGGGTATACACGACCTTATTATACACAATTACGGCCCAAAGCGTTGTTTTGCGTCTGTTCATGTTGAAGTCAGTGCTAAACAGGATATCCTTGTAAGCCACGATATAGCGGATAATATAGAACGTGATTTTAAACTGGATATGGGTATAGATTTGGTGGTGCACTTAGACCCGCTTATAAAAGATGACGAAACTTTAAACAATGCCAGAGATATGCTTGTTGAAATACTTGCTGATATAGACGAAAGAATTACGCATCACGATTTCAGAATGGTAAAAGGTGCAACACATTCCAACCTTATATTTGATATATGCGTTCCGGTGGATTTTAATATATCAGATAACGAACTTATTGATATGATTATCAATGCAGTTCATATGCGTGAGCGTGCGTATGAGTGTGTTATAACAATTGATAAAAACTATTGCTCGTCTATTTCGGTTTCAGATAAAAGAGAGAATAGGTGAAATTATGGTAACAGATGCTTTTTTGAGTAAATTTATCCGTATGCGTAAAGAACGAAATTTGTCTGTAGAAGACGTTGCAAAAATTATAGATATAAACGCTGATGCTATAAGAAAATACGAATCCGGTATTTGTGCACCGTCTGTTGATTTTGTAATTAAGGCAGAGAAATTTATGAATGTTTCGGCTCACGGAAATAACTTTGAAAATATTTTTACTCAAGGATATTTCGGCAGTAAGATTCCACTTTTAACAGAGTATGACCTTATAAATGATTGCGATGAAAGAGTTATATATTATTTTGAACTTCCGCATCTTGAAAAATACGGCGAAAATAATCTGTTTGCTTTGAGATACATAGGCGATGATATTGCCTCAAAGGGGATACTTAACAATAGTATATTGGTGTTTGTGCGTTGTGAAAAAGTTGACCGTGACGGAATTTATGCGATAATAAAACGTGATGCGTTAAGTATAAAATTTGCCACAATTGAAAATGGTACAATACGGCTTGAAACGGTTGATGGAAAAAAGCGTGCGCCGAATTTTTATAAATCAGTAACGGCAATAGGCAGACTGGTGTGCTGTATAAATAACTATGAATAAAACGCAAAAAACGGCAGTTCATTACGAACTGCCGTTTTAGTATATTTACATTAGTTACATTCAGCCACTAACGGACCTGCAAGTTCTTTAAGATAGAACAATTTACCGGGGAGAGTGGGGATATAAGTTGATGTGATGTTCATATCAGGACCATAGTGCAGAGTTGTTAAGAAACTCATACCCTGCCAGCCCATACCGCGTCCGAGAGTACCGTCGCAACCACCGATGATATAGTCTGCCTGCAGGAAGAGACCGGGGCCTACAGTGTTTGCACGGCAGGGAACTAAAGTTGTGCGGCTCTTGAAACTTGTAAGAGCGTTCTGCTCAATTGTTAATGGGTGGAGTTTAGCGGCGATGCGGTAAGGTGCGCTTTTCCATTCAGCCTCTGTAGCGTAGTCCTCAGCAAAGTGAGGTTCCCAGAAAGCGATGTGGCACGCTCTGCCGATACCGAATACGAGTACAAGTTTAGCGCCTTCGTCTTTTAATGCTTTAATCTTCTCTGGATATGTAGGAAGATTGTCTTTTGTAGCAAAGTTTCTCTGTGCTTCGGGAATTGTGTATTCGCCGAGGGGATTAAAGAAAGCCTGTTTCATGCTATATTCAAAAGAAGCGGTATTGTCTGAAGGAAGTGTGTTTCCGTCAGCGTCAGCCCATTCGTCCATGTTGAAAGTGTATACGTGGTCGCATTTGATTTTCCAGTTGGTAAGGAAATAAACTGCCCATTTATACATACCCATGGGACCTACGGGGAGAATCATAGCAAGTTTTTTGCCTTCTTCTCTTGCAAGTTTAATCTGCATAGCGATTTCGTGACCCATATAAGTATCAAAATCGTTGATGTTGTCGCACTCTACGGGGTTAAAATCTTTGTTCCAGAAATCTTCACGTGCTACACCTTTTTCACAGCAGGCATCGATTTTTTCCAAATCCCAGCCTTTTGGGAAAAAGTTTTCGCAAAGTGAACCCTTAACTGTTGATAAAAAATCCATTTTTGTTTCCTCCTTAAATTATATATAAATTTTATATGGTTTCTGTTATGGCAACATTCTTTTTGTGGTAACTTTAGGATATGCATAGCATTGTTTGAATGCTTCGGCATATTGAACACCTGACTGTATACCACGGAATCTTGCAACCGATTTAATAAGTTCGGCAAAGTCGATGTGGTCGTGGTCACGCATCCATTTAAGTTGGCTTACGTGGCATTCGAGCATTTCCATTTTTAAATCAATTGTATCTGTAATGTCAACATACTCTGTAGGCAGGAAATTTACACCCGCAAAGTTGTCCATATAATATATGGGTGTAACTGCGGCTTTTCCCGGAACAGATGTTTTGTACTGCGGAACACTTGCCGCAAAAGATGCAGCAAAAACGAGTTTGCTTACTGCAACGTGGTCGGGCATATAGTCCTCAGGGTCGTGAGTAATAATAAAGTCCGGCTGAGCCTGACGGATAATATCAACCACTTTATCAATTTGCTCTTTCTGCTCACCGTATACGAGCAAGTCACCTATATCACAGGTTACAACCTCAATACCAGCCAGTTTGCCTGCGTTTTTAGCCTCTTCACAGCGCATAACGCGCAGTTCGTCTGATGGAATAATTTCGTGCCCTAAGTTGCCG
Organism: Clostridia bacterium; assembly: GCA_045602585.1. Lineage (GTDB taxonomy): Bacteria > Bacillota > Clostridia > UMGS1810 > UMGS1810 > SIG455. Next base: position 2,085 of record JAZSBW010000094.1, on the reverse strand, counting down.
TTTGCCACGTGGCAAACAGTTACTTTGTCACCTCTCTGCACGCATTTAGCCAAAGTGCCTGCGCACTGGCACTCAATGTCATCCGGATGACAACCGATTGCAAGAACATTCATTTGTAAACCATCCTTTCATTTATTTAATATGTAATTTTGTATTTGAATTTGATTTAATTATATGATATAATTACAAAAGAGGGAATATATTTTTTTGGCATAAACATATCTTTTTGTAAACGAAAATCAAGGAGTTAAATATATGAGGACAAATTTTATAGGTCATAAAATATCGAACATCCTGCCTGTTGACGAGATAGATACAATCCACTATTTCGAACTTGATAAAGACTTTCAGTCAAGGGGTGAAACCCACGATTGCTGGGAATTTGTGTATGTGGACAAAGGCGAGGTTATTGCCGAAGCAGATGGTGTGCGCCATATTCTTAAACAAGGCGATGGAATATTTCATAAGCCTGATGAGTATCATACACATTCTGCAAATAAAATTGTGGCACCGAATATTTTTATAATTACATTTGTATGTAAGTCTGCAAGTATGGAATATTTTCAAGGCAGGGTTTTACATATACCCGAAAAATTGCGTCCGCTGATTGCGAGTATTCTTACCGAAAGCCACAACACGTTTGAAATGCCGTTTAATCAGGTTTATCTTCGCGAAATGAAAGTTAAGCCCAACAGTGCCATTGGCGGATTGCAGATGATAAGAGCGTATCTGGAACAGTTCCTTATTTTGCTTTTGCGAAACGAAGCACGCCATCAGGTAACGGTTTATCATTCACGCGAGAATATGGAAGGGCATATAGCACAACAGATAGCAGATACTATAGAAAAAAGTGTTTACGGAATAAAGACCAATGTTGAGCAGATATGCAATATGCACGGTTATAGCAGAGCATACCTTTCCCGTGTTTTTAAGGAAAATTATGACTGCACCATGACGGAGTATATGTCAAAGGTTAAGATTGACGAGGCAAAGCGGCTTATGAGGGAAAAGAGGATGAACTTCACGCAGATATCCGATGCGCTTTCTTTTTCCAATCCGTTATACTTTTCAAGGGTGTTTAAACGTGTTACGGGTATGTCGCCCACAGAATATTGTAAATCTATAAAAATAGACTGATTATTCCACTATGTTTCCATCGAAAGATATATCAAAAAGTCTGTCGCATAGATTAAATGCTGCACCTTTTATCGTTTCGTTATCGGTTACGTTAATTTCGTATATGGCGAGTTCTTTTGTAAGGGCAGGATAAGCGCGGGCAAGCATTTCTTTTTCCGCTTCGTCAAGCAAAGGCTGGCAGCATGCCATATCACCTGAGTTTATTACCATCACCGATGGATTGAGTAAATTAATAATATTTGCAAGACCTATTCCAAGATATCGGGCGCACTCAGTTATTGCCTTTATGGCGGCTGAGTCGCCTTTTTTGTATCTTTCGCAAAGGTCTGCCTCGGTGGCGTTTGTGCTGCCTGAATATTCTTTATATAAACGCAATGTTCTGTCAACAGAACACATCGCTTCAAGACATCCCCTGTTTCCGCAGAAGCACAAATCACCGTCTTTGTCAACCGTTGTGTGGCCAATCTCACCAAGTACGGCACGGCTGATACTGCCCTTGTAAAACTGAGTTGCGCCAATGCCATTTTTAAGATCAACAAAAATCATATTGTTTTTATTTGCAGTTTTTTTGCAGCAGAAATACCAAACTGCTTTGAGGTGGGATATATTTTCTGCAAAAACAGGCAGACCTGTTTCAGCCATGAGTGTTTTTCTGATGTCAAAACCTTTCCATTTTAAACTGGAGGAAAGTATAAATCTGCTTCCGTAGAGCACCATGCCGGATATACCTATGCTTATGCCGAGTATATTTTTCTTGCCTACGGAGGCAGTTATTTCGTTTACGCTTTTGCGTATGATTTTTATAACTTTTTCTGGAGAGTCGCTCATTTGCTCGTGTTTTCGTGAAATAATTTCTCCCACTAAATCTGTGTGCACGATGTCGATGTGCTTTTTGCCAAGTATTATGCATATAAGTCCGTAAGCAGATGCATTAAATCTTAAAAGTGT
>JAZSBW010000093.1:0-2424 GCA_045602585.1 Clostridia bacterium | reverse complement strand
GCATGATACAGGGCACTCGCCTTCACATGCACCACAGCTGATGCAATCATCATTGATAAAATATGCCATTAGTAACACCTCCTTATGACAAGTATTATTATATTAGATAATAATATAAAAATCAAGTGTAATTTGCAAATTACTTATTTTATTCCAGTTTTTCCAGCTCTTCCTCGTTTTCTATTTCGGTTTGCTTTTTGTTGCCTTTTTTAAGCACAGTTAAATCAGCGGCTTTGTAGTGGGCAACAGTTTTAACTCCGTTTTTATCAAAAGTAACTGTCACATCACCGCGTAAAACGTCTGCTGCAGTCACAACTCCGTCGCCGTCGGGAGTGCGCACAATGCTCCACAGATTAGGAACAAGTTTGCTCTGCTCCTCGTAAACCTCGTGCTCGTTTTTAAGGCAACACATAAGTCTGCCGCAAGTTCCTGAAATTTTGCCTGGGTTTAAACTCATACCCTGCTCTTTAGCCATTTTAACAGAAACCGGATGAAAGTCCGGTAAATGGTTGTGGCAGCAGAAAGGTCTTCCGCAAATACCCAACCCGCCAATCATTTTGGCAACATCACGCACGCCAATCTGGCGAAGTTCAATCCTTGTGCGCAAAAGACCTGCAAGGTCACGCACCAGTTCTCGGAAGTCTACTCTGCCGTCTGCGGTAAAGTAAAAAAGAATTTTGCTTCTGTCAAACATATATTCAGTACACACCAGTTTCATGTCAAGATTATGCTGCTGAATCTGGTCTGCGCAGATTTTAAAAGCCTCTTTTTCGTCGGCTTTGTTTTTTTCTATCTGTTCAAGATCGGCTTCTGTGGCTTTTCTAAGAATTGGTTTAAGTTCTGCCACCAGTTGGTCGTCGCTTATCTGTTTTTTGTCCATTACCACCGTGCCGTATTCCATGCCACGTGCAGTTTCCACTATAACCGTATCACCTTTAACGGTTTCTTCTGCACATGGGCTGAAATAATATGTTTTAGGCTTAGTGGTAAATCTGACACCTACTACATCTAACATTTATTTCCTCCTGTGCATCGCTTTTATTGGCGATGCTTTTTCATTGCGTTTTTACAGCGGATAAGCATAGTCTGTACTGCAAGGTTATAGTTGCCATACTTGCCCATACCGCGTTCTGCCTCCAGCACGGCCTCGATTGCCCTCATACAAGATGCCGGAGAAAGTGCTGAAGAAATTTTGTTTATTATGTCTGCTTTGTCAGCATTTATTATAAATTTTGAAAGCATAGTTTTTTTGTACATTACATCACGCAGAACGTAAAGCATAATGGTAAATAAGTCTTCTTTGCGTTCTTTGTTCTGTTCAAAAAAATCAGCCGTATCATAAAGGCTTTCTTCGCCGTGCGTAAACAGTTTTCCTATAGTTTCCACAGCATCGTCACGAAAAGTTTTAAATTCGTTATCCGAACAAATTTTTATAAGTTTTCCTGCATTGCCTTTGCAATAGGCAAGTTCAAATTCACCACAGTTCGGTACAATCTGTTTTAACGTGTCTTTTGAAAGCGGAGCAGGTTTAAGCACCTGTGTGCGTGACGTTATTGTACGAAGCATTTGTGATTTTTGCTTGCAGAGCAACAGAAAAACAACCCCTGCCGGCGGTTCTTCAATAACTTTGAGCAAGGCATTTTGTGCTTGAGGAGTCATCAGGTCTGCATCTTGAATTATATATACACGTCTGCCCCCGTGCACGGCACGGTAAGCAACAGTAGAAATCAACTCGCGCACTGCATCTACACTTACAGAGGTTTTACCCTCGGCAGATACCACCGTTATGTCGGGATTGACACCTGCTTCGGTCTGTGCACATTGACGGCATTTACCGCATGCGGTGCCGTTTGCGCACACGGCTAAAGCGGCAAAATAATCAGCAAGAGTTTTTTTGCCTGCGCCTGACTCACCTTCTATAATATAGGAATGGCCGAGAGAGTCGTTGGTGACAGCCTTTTGGAAGAATGTCACCAATTTCTCCTGACCCAAAGGTCGTTTAATCAAACTTTTTCAAACCTTTCCACATCCATAACAAAGATGGTAGCACCGCCAATTTCTATTTCAATAGGATAGGGTGTGTAAGCGCTTGCAGCACCTACGGGCATTGGAGAGGTTGCAATCTGCTTTCTTCTGTGGCTTTTATCAGCGATGATTTTTATTGCATCGTCAACTTTGTCTTCATCGGTACCGATAATCATAGTAACGTTACCTGCGCGCAGAAAACCGCCTGTGGTAGCGAGTTTGGTAACCGAAAAACCGGCTTTGTTAAGTTCGCTCAGAACTTTGTTAGCGTCTTCATCATTTACAATTGCCAGTATAAGTTTCATAAAATCATCTCCTTTTATATAATTATATATCACACAGTAAAAAAAATCAAGAAAAAATATATATGTAATTGCTAAAAAAGATTTTTTTTGATAT
>JAZSBW010000092.1:0-2075 GCA_045602585.1 Clostridia bacterium | reverse complement strand
AGTATATGCAAATATAAATATATTAAACATAAAAAGACAGTTCTTTGCAAACTGTCTTTTTTGCTTTAAGTTAATAATTTTCATTATATAATAAAAAATTCTGCCAAAAGAACTACTGAACAACAGACAATAGCCACTTTAAAAAGGTCAGCACCAAACCATGCGGCAACAATGCCGGCAATAAGTGCAATTGTACCTGATATGGGCGATTGTGTTGCATTAACAATTGCGGGAAATGTCATAACTGCTAAAGTAACATACGGTACATAATAAAGAAACGATTGAACAAATCTGTTTGTTATGGGGCGTTGTATAAGAGTCATCGGCAAAACACGTATGGCATAAGAAACAGCAGCCATAATAAATATGTATATATATGTGTTCATTAATTTTTAACCTCCTTACAGCTGCTTTGAGGAAATAATATTGCGGCTGTTGATGCAAGTACAACTGTTAATACAATAGTGCGTGTTCCGTCTGATAATGAAGACATATACGGAAGATTAGCCGCTGCCCAACTTGCCGTAAAGCAAACAAGAATAAGACCTGTCAAAATTTTGTTTTTGCGTGCCGGCGGAATAATCACTGCTAAAAACATTCCGTACAATGCCACGCTGAAAGCACTTACTAAACGTAATGGGAGCATATTTCCTGCAATGTTACCAAGAGATGTACCTGCTGCCCACATTGGTATAGAGGTCAGCATTGCTCCGTATGTATATAGCGGATTCAGATAACCTTCGCGTGATATGTTTATGGCGAAAAGTTCGTCGGTTATATCAAAAGCCATAAAAAATCGGTGAAAAAACGGCATTTGGGGGTCAATCCTCTGGCTCATAGCACAACTCATCAGCAGATATCTTGCATTTGCAATAAGCGTAATAATTGCAATTTCAATATATGCGGCACTTGCGGCTATAACTGTAAAGCCTGCGTATTCGCCTGCCGAGGCGTTGCACAAAAGACTTACCAGCATCGACTGAAATGGCGTAAGTCCTGCAGTTTTTGCGGCTATACCAAGTGAAAAAGATACTGCAAAATATCCTAATCCGATTGGAAAACCATCTACCATACCGCTTGAAAAAATGCTTCTGTTTGATTTTGTTTTTAGTGAATATCTCATATTATACCTTCGTTCGTAAAAATTAATGGATTTATTATAACACACTTTTTTTGATTTGTAAAATATTAGTGAACGCTTTGGTTATAAACTTATATTTTTTTGAATACAAATATTGTAAGACAAACGAGAGGAGTGTAGAAATTGATTTCAGACAGCACTAATAATGAAGTATTTCTTACAGGTACGGTAGATAGCGAACTTACATACAGCCATGAGGTGTATGGAGAGGGATTTTATTCTTTTTTCATTAAAATTTTCCGTTTAAGCAATATGTTTGACAGAATAAATGTTACCGTTTCAGAAAGACTGATAAAGGATTTGGATTTGTACGAAGGATGCGAAATATCTGTTGCGGGACAGTTTCGTTCTTACAATAATTATTCACAAGAGGGCAATAAACTTATTCTTACAGTATTTGCAAGGGATATTTCTGCAGGGAATTTTGATTTAGAAAAAAATCCAAATCAAATATACTTAAATGGTTTTTTGTGTAAACCGCCTGTATATAGAACAACACCCTTTGGCAGAGAAATAACCGATCTTTTGCTTGCGGTGAACAGGGCATACAATAAATCCGATTACATACCGTGTATAGCGTGGGGGAGAAATGCACGTTTCTCATCAACTTTAAATGTTGGTGATAATATAAAGATATGGGGCAGAATACAAAGCCGGGAATATCAGAAAAAAATAAGCGAAACTGAAAGTATTACTAAAACGGCTTATGAAATTTCTGTTTCTAAGATGGAAGTAGTAGAAAAAGAAACTGTTGAGATTGAAATTGTTTAAATTTACCTGAATAAACGTTTGTTATTATCACAAAATATATTTGCAAGTAAATTTTGCACTTGTGTAAAAAAATTAAGGAGAGATAACAAATGTCAAGTTCAAGTTCAAATTCAAACTCAAATGTAAAAAAAGAAGCCAGAGCCGCTATGAATAAGTTCAAAAT
>JAZSBW010000091.1:0-14413 GCA_045602585.1 Clostridia bacterium | reverse complement strand
TTATAAAAATATTAATTATTCAAATACGTTCTTATAACTTCTCTGGCAATTGGTGCGGCAATGCTTCCGCCTGTTGAACCTGCGTATTCAAGTATAACGGCAACGGCAATATCTTCATCATCATCCGATGCAAACGCTACAAACAAAGCGTGAGTTTTTTCGGGGTTTTCGCCTGTTTTTTCGTTTTCGGCAGTACCCGTTTTTCCGCCCACTTCAACACCCCAAATCTGCGCATTTGTACCTGTTCCATGTTCAACGGTGTCTATCATCAACTGCTTTACAAAATCCGCTGTTTCGGCAGAAAACGGGCTTGCAAGATCCGACGGACTTTCGCTTTTAATCGTTGCTCCGTTAGGTGTTGTAACGGATTTCACAATATACGGCTCCATCATTTTTCCGCCGTTTGCAAATGCGCCTGTTATCATCGCAAGGTGCAGAGGGGATATAAGCGTTTTACCCTGACCTATTGCCGTTGCGGCGCGTTCGGCATTACTCATTTTAGATGTCTGGAACTTGCTGGTCGCATATGGAAAACCCATATCAAATTTTCGGTTGAACATCAGTTTGCCTGCAGTTTTTTCAAAATCGTCGCTGCTCATAGCAGCACCCATTGTGGCAAAGTACACGTTGCTTGAACGTGTAAAGGCTTTGTGTATATCAGTTTCGCCGTATGCGGCATTTTTTGTGTTGGCAAGTGTGTAACCGCCAATGGTGGTTTTGCCCTCTCGGTCGTCTATCACTTCGCCGTCCAATCCGCGCTCATACATCATAGCGGTAGTAACCATTTTAAATGTAGAGCCTGGCGGATAAAGCCCCATTGTGGCACGGTTTAAAAACGGCGAATATTCGTTTGAGTTTAAATCACTCCAACTGCGGTGCAGGTACGTTTCGTTAGGGTTAAAGTCCGGCTTGCTTACCATTGCAATTATCTCGCCTGTTTTTGGGTTTAATGCAACAAGCGCACCTCGGTAACGCTCCATAAGATTGCTTGCGCGCAGTTGCGTTTTATGGTCTATGGTCAAATGCAGGTCGTTACCCTCGCTCATATCACCTTTTATAAGGTTTTTTATGTTGAATACTGCATTTAAGTTGTCCTGACCCAAAAGGTAAGAATTGTATGCTTTTTCTATAAATGATTTTCCGTACGTTTTAGATGAATACCCTATAACGTGCGAGTACAGTTTTATATGCGGATAGTAGCGCTTCTGCACATCTGCGTCTATTTTGGAATATGCTAAAACTTCGCCGTTTCTGTCGTAGATTGTTCCGCGCATAACGGACTCTTCACGTGCGAGGGTGCGCGCGTTTAAATTGCTCGACGAATACTCGTCACGGTAGAGGAAATCCACCGCCGTAAGGTATATTATAAGCGCAAGAAACAATGCGCTGATTAAAAGCAATACCCAAGTGATTTTTTTATCGTTCATTTTCAATCAACTCCACCGCAATCTGCGCATTTTCGCGGGCTGCATCTTTGAATGAAGATAATTTTTCGCCTATACGCTCTGCAATTTCTGCACGGTTTGCAAAAAATGCGTCTGCAATACTTTTGTACGTTCCGTCTGTGAGAGAGTCGGGTGTAAGGCATTTTTCAAGACCGGCAAATTTCTGGAATGACGAAACCTTAGGGTCATAGTCTACACCGAGTACGGGTATACCTAAAAGTGTGCCGAATATAAGCATATGCAGCCGTACTGTAACTGCCGCTTCGCTAAGGCTCAGTATTGCTAAAATATCGTCTGCGCAAAGGCTTTCGTCTATAAGAGTGCATCTGCAGTCTGCAAGTTCGGCAATCTCACGGCTTATGGGCATGTCTTTGGAATATTGCATAGGCACTATAACGGGTGTCAAGCCGAACTCAGCCGAAACACGGGTGCATATATCTGCAAACGCTTTTGCGGCATCGCCCATATTCCTCCATCTGCGCACGGACAAACAGAAAAACTTCTCACCATCTTTAAGTCCGTATTTTTTAAGTATAGCCTTTGCGTTATCGGTATTGCCGACAGTAAGGCTCAGCGCCGGATCGGCGGTTATTTTAATCTGCGGCTTTGTTACGCCCATACTTTCAAGCAAATGCAAAGATTCGTAATCACGCAATGTTATAACGTCCACCGTGTTTAAAACCTTTGCCGCAAGTTTTTTGTTTGTTTTCTTGCTGATAGGTCCTATGCCATTACCGTAAAGCATAACGGGAATACCTTTTTTCTTAGCAAGGCGGATAATATAAAGGTAGTACAAAAGCGATTTTGTACTGGTTACGTCCTGAATAAGGCTTCCGCCGCCCGCTATAAAGAGTTTAGCCTTCTTAAACAATTTGCGCACGGCAAACATATCGAACCTGTTTATTGCGCGCACGCCGTAGTCCTCGGCCGTTCTTGCCGGTTTATACGAGAGCACCGTCGGCGAAAAATGCGGACGTACAGCGCAAATATCTTTTAATATTGCGTGCAGTAGAGCATCGTCACCGCAGTTGCCGTAGCCGTAATAACCAAGTATTGCGGCATCGCTTCCAAGTTCACGCATAGCGTCAAAATACATCTTCTCGTTGTCTGAAACCATTGCATCAATGGAATAGTGCTTTAAAATAACCTTGCCCGCAAAGGCACGCAGAGAGTCGGCTTCGGGATTGTCCATTTTCAAAAGTGTGATGATGTCGTCTGCCATAGTGCGGCTGTTTACCGGCTCACACCCTCTGCACGTAAAGTTGCACGCAATGGCAGTTTTAAGTTTGACCTCCGTCATAATGCCGATATATCCGGCATCACCTGCAACTACGCAAAGCCGCTCCATTGCCATAGGCTCTAAAATTGCGCGGCTTACACCAACGCAGACAGAAGATGTTGCAATAACCTCGTTTACATCTGTGCGTGGTCCCGTTAAAACTATTGCACGTCTTTCTAATTTTGTGTTTACTTCGTCTGCCTTTTCTTTTAGCGTATCAAAATGCTCGCCTCCGCCTACTATTAAAAGTTGCGCATCGGCAACATTTTCTGCAATATACGTAAATTCGTCTATAAGCATATACGCGCATGAGCATATTCCGTCTGAAAGTCTGCTTACATAACAAATTCTGTTCGGATTTTCTGCAAGGTCAAATTCCTGCATAACTTTGCTTGCATCAATATTTTTGTTAAACTTTTCTTGGCTTATGCCGTTTATACTTGTGTAGATGTTCTCTTGCTTAACATCATAATTTTCTAAAAGGTAATTTTTCAAATCCTCACTCACGGCAAGGGTTTTATCGCCCCATCCCGAAAGATGGCGCAGTATAAAAGATGTATCGAACGCACCGTGAACTGTTGTTACAAACACAAAATTGCAACATTTTTTAAGCGTGCTTACAATAAACGCAGGGATTCTTGCGTGTGCGTGAACAATGTCGGGTTTTTCCGTGCGTATAATCTTTTTAAGCAACGCACGGGATGTAACCATATCGCTTATTTTTCTGCGTGCAAGAGGAACGGTGTAGTGCTTTATGCCGATATTTTCAAGTTGCTCGGCATACACACCGCCGCCCGATGCCACAATTATATCGTGCCCTCTGCGTTTTAATTCCGTTGCAAGTTCTGCTACGTGCGTTTCCGCACCGCCTATATCTAAACTTGCCAGAGTTATAAGGATTTTCATTTGTATCAATCCTTTCAGTGTTTTTGAAAATAAAGTATAAAATTTTGCTTGGCGATATTTAGGCAAAATTTTATACTTTATTTTGTTATACTGCATTATGTTCTGCAAACAGTTATTATTCGCAATCGCCTAAATATGCCTAAGCGATATCGAATAATAACTCCTTCATATAATTTTAATTCTTATACCATACAATATTTCTTTTATCCACTTCAAACGATTTTCCGTTTAAGTATGAGAGCATATTTTCATCGGTAAAAGCGAACTCTGTTTTATACGAGTACAATGCCTGATATTTAAGGCCGATTTTTTTATTAAAATCGTTAGTGCCGTACTTTCCGTCACCTGCAAGCGGATGCTCTATATGTGCCATCTGTGCGCGTATCTGATGTGTTCTGCCCGTTATTAAGTCAATCTCCAGATAACTTGCATTGGCGGTTGCGCCTACTGTTTTGTATTTGGTAACACATTTTTTGTACCCATCTTTAGGGGTATCGCTAATGTAGACTCTGTTCTGGGTTTCGTTTTTTTGTAAGTAAGCAGTAAGCGTGCCTGCCTCAGGCTTAATATGCCCCTGCACCATACAAAGGTAATACTTTTTAATCTCGCGTGATTTGATTTTTTCGTTTATAACCCTCAAGGCTGCGGCGTTTTTAGCCGCTATTACTATTCCGCCAGTGTTTCTGTCTATGCGGTTGCACAGCGCCGGCGAAAACGATTGCTCGTCTTCGGGGTTATATTCGCCTTTTTGGTAAAGGTAAGCCTTTATGTGCGATATAAGTGTGTTAAACTTTTCGGATTCGTCTTCGTGGACAATCATACCCACTTTTTTATCGATAAGCATAATATTATCGTCTTCGTAAACTATGTTTAAGTCGGGCTTTACCTTAATAAACGACATATCGGACACAACTTCGCCGAAAAATTCGTCGCTGATGTACATTTGAAGAACGTCGCCCTCACAGAGTTTAACATTCCCCTCTGCTTTTTTGCCGTTTAATTTAATACGCTTTTTGCGAAGACATTTATAAATCATACTCTGCGGACACGTTTTTAAAAACTTGGTCAAAAACTTATCGAGCCTTTGTCCGGCATCATTTGCACCAATGGTTACTGTTCTCATTGGTTATCTCCGTCTTTTTCGTCTGCCATTTTCTCTGTTAAAGCGTCAATAGCCGCCTGAACCTGCTCATGCGTAACGGTTGAAAGGTATTTAACGGATATTGTAAGCGCCTTTTTATAATTTGCCATAGCCGCCTCGTACTCACCGAGTTTTTCAAGCACCATACCATAGTTATAATAAGGCTCAATGAATGTGGGATCTTCTTCTATAAGTTCAGCATATATTTCGTCTGCTGCATTTATATTGCCGCACAGATAGTAGTTGAGTGCAAGGTTATCACGTATGCTCTGGTCGGTATCATTGTATTCAAGTGCTTCTTTGTTAAACTCAAGCGCTTTTGCATACTGCCCGTTTAAAAGGTAGTACGTACCGAGAGTTCCGTACATAACTGTTGAGCGGAAGCCTGTGTTGTACACTTCTTCCAACTCTTCAATTGCCTCGGTTATCTGCCCGCGTTTCCATTTGATGATAGAAAGGTTGAGGTGTGATGGTGACGAAAATTCGTCACCGAGTTTATCTTTAAACATAAACATTGTTTTGTTTATTAAACGTTCGCTTTTATCCAAAACTCCGTCACGGATAAGCATATACGCATATATAAGTTGTGTGCGCGGACGCATTTTGCCTGTTTTAAGCGCACGGTCAAACCACAGGAATGCTTTGCCGTGGTCGCCTTTGTTGTAGGTGATTTGGGCATACGTGCTCATAAGGTCTGCGCGTAAGGCAAACGCAAGGCACGCAAATCCTGCAAGCATAACAGCCGTGCCGATAATCCAGCCCAAACGGAAAGCAAAAGACACCACAAAAAACGATATAACTAAATAGATAAGCGGTTTTATAAGTTTTTTCATTTTCTTACCTCTTAGAATTCAGCATTGTTTACTGTTCTGGGGAACGACTGTACGTCACGGATATTTGACATTCCTGTCATAAACATAATAAGTCTATCAAAACCAAGACCGAATCCTGCGTGGCGTGTTCCGCCGAATTTGCGAAGGTCAAGATACCAGTCGTAATCTTTGGGGTTTAAGCCAAGTTCGTTTATGCGTTTTAAAAGTTTGTCGTAGTCGGCTTCTCTTTCGCTTCCGCCGATAATCTCGCCAACACCGGGAACAAGCAAATCCATAGCGGCAACAGTTTTGCCGTCTTCGTTAAGTTTCATATAGAATGCCTTGATGTCTTTCGGATAATCTGTAACGAACACAGGTTTTTTAAGCAGTTTTTCTGTTAAATATCTTTCGTGCTCTGTCTGCAGGTCGATGCCCCATTCTACGGGGTAGTCAAACTTCTCTCCGCTGTTTTTAAGCAGTTCAACCGCTTCTGTATAGGTAACGTGTGCAAACTCGCTGTTTACAATGTTGTTAAGTCTTTCAAGCAGACCTTTGTCTACAAATGTGCCGAAGAAGTTCATCTCTTCAGGAATGTTTTCCAGGCAGTAGTTGATTACGTATTTAATCATATCTTCTGCCAATTCCATATCGTCTGCAATGTCTGCAAATGCAATTTCGGGCTCAATCATCCAGAACTCTGCCGCATGGCGTGCCGTGTTGGAGTTTTCTGCACGGAATGTAGGCCCGAATGTGTATACTTTTCTGAACGCCATTGCGTGTGTTTCAACCTCTAACTGACCGCTTACGGTTAAGTTTGTGCTTTTGCCGAAGAAATCCTGAGAAAAGTCTACTTTTCCGTCTGCCATTGGCAGATTGTCCATATCAAGCGTTGTTACGCGGAACATCTCACCAGCACCCTCGGCATCGCTTGCGGTGATGATAGGTGTGTGAACGTATACAAACCCTCTCTCCTGAAAGAATTTGTGTATAGCATAAGCCGCAACAGAGCGTACACGGAATACTGCGTTAAAGGTGTTTGCTCTCGGACGCAGATGCGCAATAGAGCGCAGATACTCAAACGAATGGCGTTTGTTCTGCAATGGGTATTCGGGTGTGGATTTACCCTCAATCATAATGTCGGTTGCTTTAAGTTCAAAAGGCTGTTTTGCTTCGGGTGTAGGCACTAAAGTACCGCGTACAAATATACTTGAACCGATATTTAACTTTGCAATCTCGTCGTAATTTGAAAGATTTTCTTTTTCAAAAACCACCTGAAGGTTTTTAAAAAATGTACCGTCGTTGAGTTCGATAAAGCCAAACGCATTAGACGCACGCAGGCTTTTAATCCAACCTGCAACAAAAATTTCTTTGTTGTCGTACTCGCCGTTTGCACGGAAAAGTTTTTTGATTTCAATTGAATGTTCCATATCTGTATCTCCTTATAAATTAATTACTTATTATTATCAGTTAAACCAGAACTTTTTATCTAAACTTCTGTATTGAACTGCTTCTGCAATGTGTGTTGCCTTAATATCGGCACTTTCTTCAATATCTGCAATGGTGCGTGCTACTTTAAGTATTCTTGTATATCCTCTTGCTGAAAGGCCGAGTTTTTCAAATACGTCTGTTAACAGTTTCTGTGATGCGCTGTCTAACTTGCAGTATTTTTCCAAGCCCTCGCTGTCAAGCCCAGCATTGGTGGAATATTTTTCGTTTTTGTAACGCTCTGCCTGAACTGCACGAGCCATCATAACAGTTTGCTTCATCTCTGCGCTTGATGCAGTTTTCTTCTGCGACGAAAGTTCCGAGTATTTAACCGACGGTACCTGAATGTGCATATCTATTCTGTCCAGCATAGGACCGGATATTTTGTTCATATACCGTTGAATGTCGCCTGCACTGCACTTGCACTCGCGGCTTGTATCACCATAGTATCCGCATTTGCAGGGATTCATACTCGCAACAAGCATAACATCGCTCGGGAAAGTTACAACTCCGTTTGCTCTTGCAACTGTAAATTGCCTGTCCTCAAGCGGTTGGCGCATAGCATCAATGGTGTCTTTTCTAAATTCGGGGAACTCGTCTAAAAACAACACGCCTTTGTGCGCCAGACAAATCTCACCCGGTTTAGGGTTTGTGCCTCCGCCGGTTATAGCCACCGCCGACACCGTATGGTGTGGATTGCGAAACGGCCTTGTTGTTATAAGCGACGCTTTTTGCGGAAGTTTGCCCGATATTGAGTATATTTTGGTTACTTCAAGTGCCTCTTCAAACGTAAGGTCGGGCTTAATGGTCGGCAGCCTTTGGGCAAGCATTGTCTTACCTGCACCGGGCGCGCCCACCATAAGAACATTTAAATTTGATGCACACGCAATAGTTAGACACCTCTTGGCGGAATCTTGGCCCTTTACGTCGGCATAGTCACCGCATATACTTTGCGGGGCAGAAAAAGCGCCGTTAATATCAATTTTAGTCGGTTGAATGGGTATCTCACCGGTTAAGTGGTGCACCGCCTGAGAAAGCGTTGATGCGCCGTAAACTTCCATACCTTCTACAACCGCTGCCTCTGCCGCATTGGCAGATGGGACAATTGCTTTTTTGATGCCGTTTTTGTAACGCTCAACCACCATTGCAAGAACGCCGTTTACACCGCGCAGACTTCCGTCCAGCGCCAACTCGCCTATAAATATATAATCCTCTGTAAAACGGCTGTCTATCTGTGAAGATGCCGCCATTATTGCCAGAGTAATCGGAAGGTCGAAAACCGAGCCTTCTTTACGTATATACGCAGGTGCAAGGTTTACCACTACCCGCCTTTGCGGAAAAACAAAGTCAGAGTTGTTGATTGCCGAGCGCACACGCTCTTTTGATTCTTTAACGCTCGCGTCAGGCAACCCTACAATATCTACAGACGGCAAACCCTGACAGCAGTCAGCCTCTATTGTAACTATAACACCGTCTATACCCGACAGCGCACAACTTTTTGTTTTTGCTATCAATGCTTGCCCTCTCTTTCTTTTTAAATTTGTGATTTAATGTTATTATATAATCGCTCCGCATAATATTTAAATCCGTCATCATTTGGATGCAGCCTTAAATCTGCGAAATATTTTTCGTCTTTGGGTACAAAATCAAATCCCGAAATAACCGTAATATTTTCAATATCTTTAACTGCGTTTCTTATATTCTGCTCAACTTTCTCGAAATCTCCGTATATTCTGTGTTCGTGCATATCTCTTCGCCATATTGGTGTAATAGCAAATATTTTTGCTTCGGGATAGTTTTGTGAAATGTTTTTATAAAAAGCGGTGCAGTTGCTGTTGAAAGTTGTTTCGTCTATATTCTTCCAATCGTTTGTGCCGTATGCTATAGTTATGTAGTCGGGAACAAATGGCTCTGATGTTTTTGCAAGGTCAGGGAAAAACTGTTCTCCGCCGATTGCTTTATTAAATTCTTCCGCGCCGAGCATATCGGCAATTTTTGCAATGTATCGGTTAGACGGACGCAATGAATCGTACCCGTGCGTTATGGAATCACCAAATGCAAGCAGTTTCTTTTTTGGTTTTATGCCTTCAATAAAAGCATTGTCGTCTATGGAAATTTCGTTTATTAGCGTGTTAACCGACCAGGGCAGATGAACACATACAGTTTTTTCGCCATCGCCGAGTTGAAAACTTTTTGAAAATTCACCCAAAGGGAACTCCAGTTTTGTATAGTCGTGCGGTAATTCCATATCGGAAAAATTATCGATATACCCTATAGGATTTTCATTTACAAAAACGTCAACAGAAAAATATTTCCTTGAAGATGAAGCCTTTGTTTCAAATTTCAAAAATAAATTCTTACTGTCTGTCTTAAATAAAAATTTGATTCCCGATGTAGAAAAAGTTTTATTGTAAAAATCCTGATTTGCTAATTTATATAGTTGCTCCTGTTCAGGAGTAAACCGTTTTAAAGAAATCAATGAGTTCACTTCTTCAACAACAACAGCGCCTGTTACAATTTCTTTTATTTGAGTTATATCTAATTTCATATTTAACCTCTTTTTTAGCAGTTTTAATAATTGCTACAGATTCAGCAATGCATACATAATAAATTATACCACCAAAGCCGAATATTTTCAACAATTAAATAACAATATTTTCTCTATATTTCCGTTCTAATGTTAAAAATCTGTAAATATTGATTAAAATTAAAGAAAAGTATTGTTAAAATAAGGTTTTGTATGGTATACTATTTATGTATGTCTTTAAATACCTGAAAGGACGGCACAAGCAATGTTTAAATCTATAGTAGAAAAATTCTTTGGCACTTACAGCGCCAGAGAGATTAAAAGATTAGAACCCATAGTGGAAAAGATAAATGATTTAGAAGACGAAATCAAGGCGCTTTCAGATGCTGATTTACGTGCAAAAACTGCTGAATTTAAAGTGCGCCTTGCAAACGGTGAAACGCTTGACGATATTCTGCCGGAGGCATTTGCCGTTGTGCGTGAGGCAAGCGTGCGTGTACTCGGTATGCGCCATTTTGATGTCCAACTCCTCGGCGGTATAGTTTTGCATCAGGGAAGAATTGCCGAGATGAAAACTGGTGAGGGTAAAACACTCGTTGCTACCTTGCCGTGTTACTTAAATGCGCTTTCGGGCAAAGGTGTGCACGTTGTAACCGTTAACGACTACCTTGCTAAGCGCGATAGCGAGCAGATGGGTAAAATCCATAAGTTTTTAGGTCTTACCGTTGGCCTTATCACTCACGATGTTGAGGGGGCTGACAGAAAAACCGCTTATGATGCTGACATCACCTACGGAACAAACAACGAGTTTGGTTTTGACTATCTGCGTGATAATATGGTTAAATATAAAGAGCAGATGGTTCAGCGCGGTCACAATTTTGCCGTTGTTGACGAGGTTGACTCAATTTTAATAGACGAGGCAAGAACACCGCTTATTATATCGGGTATCGGCGATAAATCAACAGAACTTTATGCCGTTGCAGACCGTTTTGCACGTTCGCTTAAATATTTTACCATAAAAGAGCAGGACAGCAAACAGTTAGACGATGACGTTGATGCAGATTATATAGTAGACGAAAAAGCCAACACCGCCACATTGACTGCTAAGGGTATCAAAAAAGCTGAGGAAGCATTTAATGTTGAAAACCTTTCGGACCCCGAGAATATGACGCTTTCGCATCATATTAATCAGGCAATCCGCGCGCACGGCATTATGCGCAGAGATAAAGACTACGTTGTAAAAGACGGCGAGGTTATCATTGTAGACGAGTTTACAGGACGATTAATGATTGGCAGACGATATAATGCAGGTCTGCATCAGGCGATAGAGGCTAAAGAGGGTGTAAACGTCGCTCACGAGAGCAAAACGCTTGCAACCATCACATTCCAGAACTATTTCAGATTGTATACAAAACTTTCCGGTATGACGGGTACTGCCGAAACAGAAGAAACAGAGTTCCAGACTATATACAACTTAGACGTTGTGGTTATCCCCACAAACAAACCTATGATTCGCATAGATCATGGCGATGTGGTTTATAAAAATCAAGTCGGCAAATACCATGCCGTTATCGACCAGATTGAAGCGTGCCACAAAAAAGGTCAGCCTGTGCTTGTTGGTACGGTTACCATAGAAAAATCTGAACTTTTAAGTGCCTTGCTTAAGAAAAAGGGTATTCCGCATCAGGTGTTAAATGCAAAGCACCACGAAAAAGAGGCTGAGATTGTTGCTCAGGCAGGTAAAAGCGGGGCAGTTACCATCGCCACAAATATGGCTGGTCGCGGTACCGACATTATGCTTGGCGGTAATGCAGAATTCCTTGCTAAAAAGGAAATGAAAAAACGTGGTTATACTGATGAAATGATTCTTGAGTCAATCGGTTTTTCCGAAACTGACGATGAGGAAATTTTAGAGGCTCGCGCTACATTTAAAGAACTTGAAAGCAAGTTCAAAGCGGAAATATCTGCCGAGCACGATGCTGTTGTAGCCGCAGGCGGACTTTATATAATCGGTACAGAGCGCCACGAATCACGCCGTATAGACAATCAGTTGAGAGGTCGTTCAGGCAGACAGGGTGACCCCGGCGAGTCCAAATTCTATATTGCTCTGGAAGATGACCTTATGCGCCTTTTCGGTTCTGAAAGGCTTCAGGCGGGTGTTTCAACCTTAGGTCTTGCAGACGACGAGGCAATTGAGCACAAAATGCTTACAGGTGCTATAGAAAATGCACAGAAAAAGGTAGAGGGCAACAACTTTCAGGTGCGTCAGCACGTATTAAAATACGATGACGTTATGAACGAACAGAGAAACACCATCTACTCACAACGCCAGTCTGTTTTAAATGGCGATAACATAAAAGAGCCCATCATCACAATGATAGGCGGATTTGTGGATAATATCATAGATTCCTACACCGGCAGTGCAGAGTTTATAGACGACTGGAATATGACCGGTATGGCAGAGTATGTGGAAAGATTTTTTGCACCTGCAGGGCTTTTGGATTTCACCGCCGACGAGCGTGAAACTATGACGAAAGAAACACTTCGTGAGGTATTGATGGATGCCGCTATGAAGCGCTATGATGAAAAAGAGGCAGAGTTCGGTGCAGAGCAGTTCCGTGAGATTGAGCGCATAGTGCTTTTGCAGGTGGTAGACAACCGCTGGATGGACCATATAGACAATATGGACCAACTGCGCAAAGGTATAGGCTTGCGTGCGTATGCTCAGAGAGACCCTGTTATTGAGTATCAGGACGAAGGCTATAATATGTACGAGGAAATGCTCGGCAATATCCGTGAAGATGTTGTAAAACTTTTGTTCAGCGTTCGTATAGAGCGCCAGCCCGTTCGTGAAGAACCTAAAGCACAGAAAATCACAACATCGCACGGCGGTGACGGAACAATAGAGAAAAAACCTGTTGTAAAAGGCGCTAAAATAGGCAGAAACGACCCTTGCCCTTGCGGCAGCGGCAAAAAGTATAAAAAATGCTGCGGGTTGAATGGGTAGTAAACGGGTTTCTTAGGGGGGACTTGTAGGGGCGGATGCCCTCATCCGCCCGCAAATGTAAAACGGGACGATGTAGGCATCGTCCCCTACAACGCTCATAAAAGTTTATAATATAAATAACATATAAGGAAGTGATTAAATGCTAATTGATGAATTCAGACTTGAAGTACAAGCAACTAAATCCGGCATAGACGAACTGAGGGATTCACTTTGACATCGCCGGTGCGTTAAAAGAAATTGAAGAATTAGAAAAACAAGCCGCCGCAGACGGATTCTGGGATGATATGGAAAAAAGCCAGAAGATCCTGCAGCGCACAAAAGAATACAAAAACAAAGTAGAGCGTTACAACGACCTTGTATCTTTGTATGACGATACTTTAGTTCTTGCTGAAATGATGGCGGAAGAGGGCGAAACAGAGTCCGACAGCGAAATGATGGCATCTTTAAAACAGATTAAAGATACTGTTGAGTCTATGACGCTCGAAACTCTGCTTTCGGGTGAGTATGACAAAAACAACGCTATTTTAACCATCCACGCGGGTGCAGGTGGAACAGAGGCTCAGGACTGGGCGCAGATGCTTCTTAGAATGTTTACCCGTTGGGCAGAGCGCAGCAACTATACAGTTGAAACTGTAGACTTTCTCCCCGGTGATGAAGCCGGTGTTAAAAGCGTTACCATTATCATAGGCGGACTTAACGCTTATGGTTACTTAAAGAGTGAAAAAGGTGTTCACAGACTTGTCCGTATATCGCCTTTCGACTCCTCCGGCAGACGTCACACATCTTTTGCATCTGTTGAGGTTATGCCCGAAATTGACGACGATACCGAAATTAAAATAAACACCGAGGATATCCGTGTAGATACATTCCGTGCCAGCGGTGCGGGCGGTCAGCATATCAACAAAACCGACTCGGCTATCCGTATTACACATATCCCCACAGGTATAGTGGTTTCTTGCCAGAACGAACGCTCACAGCATAAAAACAGAGAAACCGCTATGAAGATGCTTATGGGTAAACTTATAGAGATAAAAGAGCGCGAGCACAAAGAAAAGATTGACGATATCAAGGGCGACCACAAAGAAATTGCGTGGGGCAGCCAGATTCGCTCATACGTGTTCCAGCCGTACACAATGGTTAAAGACCACCGCACCTCTTTTGAGGTTGGTAATATCGGTGCCGTTATGGACGGTGAACTCGACGGATTTATTAACGAGTACTTAAAAGCCGCCGCAGCGGGCAAAGATATGACGGTGTAAGAACAGATTGAGAGGGTATATAATGTTTTTCTGCCTAAATATGCGCAAGCAGAAAAACATTATATACCAAATGGAAATTGCTGAAATGGTAATATTGTATTTTTTCACCTGAGTATATTTATGTGAAAAAATACAATATTACCAATGATACAAATCAAAAAGGAGATATTCAAATGAAAAAGAGTTTTAAAACTTTCATTTTGGGCGTCGTAACCGGTGCAATGTGTGTAAGCATACCTGCGCTGGCAGATGTTATCTGGGAAAAGATTGACGTTGTAAGAAATCATATGACAGTTATGATTGACGGAGAAAAGTTAGAGGCAGACAATTTCCTTTATCTCGATACTACATACGTTCCAATCCGTGCCGTTGCCGAAGGGTTAGGCAGAAATGTTGTCTATAAAGACGGCGTTGCTTATATAGAAGAAAAATTTGCCGCTGAGTTCGGTGGAGAAAATGTTGCGCTCGGAAACGGATTTAACGCAACTACGGACGAGATAACCGCATATAAAAATATGTATGCAAAAGACCCGTCTATGGCAAATGCCACCG
>JAZSBW010000090.1:0-3405 GCA_045602585.1 Clostridia bacterium | reverse complement strand
CGCAGTTTCCGCCAATGAAGATATGATAGATAAATGTATTGCTATTAACGGAAGTGCACCTGCGTACGTATTTATGTTTATTGAAGCGCTTGCAGACGGAGCCGTTAAAAACGGTGTTCCAAGAAAGGACGCATACGAACTTGCGGCACAGACCGTGCTTGGTTCTGCAAAACTTGTACTTGATACCGGCAAACATCCTGCTGTATTAAAAGATATGGTGTGCTCGCCTGCCGGCACTACAATTGATGCTGTATGCTCTTTAGAGGCAGACGGATTCAGAAATGCTGTTTTAAACGCAGTAGATGCGTGCACTAAAAAGGCAGAATCTATGAAGAATACAATGGCAATTAAGAATAAGTAAAAATAAGTAATTATATATCCCTCTTGTTCATATATTTTTATTGGACAAGGGGGACTTTTTTTGAAAAAGAATAATTTTTTGAAAAAGCATATAATGAATAATTCAATCAAATATATTTTATGCCTTATTTTGCTTATAACGGGAATTTGCTTTGGATGTAGTACACACTCACGTCTGGCTCAGGAAAAAGCGCAGTCGCTTGTAACATATTTTTCTGAATCTGTTGCGCAAAGCACATCAGTTCATTTTACAGAGGTTTTCAAAAACTGCCTTATTTCAAATTTTAAATATATACTTATTTATTTTATACTTTCAATGACGGTGTACAGTTCATGGTGTTGCTTAGGTGTTGTAGCAGTAAAAGGATTTGCCGTTGGATTTACATCGGACTTTTTGATTGCTAATTATGCTGCGCGTGGAGTGGCATATGTTTTACTTGCTATTTTTCCTTCTTCCATATTTATGATGCCGTTGCATTTTTTTGCTGCGATAGTATGTATAAACTTTGCAACAGATAGACACAAAAGAAAAGACATTGGTGCACGTGCCGCTATGGGAATAGTACCGGCGTTAGTTGTTATCTATACAATTATGGCAGTTTGCTCATTGTATGATGCAGTGATTTCCCCTTTAATATTTAAAAATATGTTTTAGTGTTAAATGTTTTGTGAAAATCCACATAAAAGTTTTCTTATAATAAGATTAAAATGTTTATTTTTCACGAAATTTTTAAAAAACGGCTTTTTTAGAAAAAAAACAAAAAAAACCCTTGCAAACCTTGATGAAATGTAGTAAAATAGGTCTGTGTGTGATATGACAGACGATGATGCGGGAGGTTAAGTATCGTTAGGGATACAATTTTCGCGGAGAATGTCCGAATCATGAATTTGGGCGTCAGAACACAGGATAGGTGTATTATGCCCAGTTCTTGTGAACTGGGATTATTAATGCATAATGTGTGACACACCCGGCAGGGTGTGAAGTTTTTCTGGCTGTCAAGCACAAAAATACTCAGAAGGAGGGTACTAAAGTGGCTAATAGTCAAAAACTCAGAATCAAACTTAAGGCTTATGACCATCAGCTCATCGACCAGTCGGCTCAGAAGATCGTAGAAACAGCACAGCGTACAGGCGCTAAGGTTTCAGGTCCTATCCCGCTGCCGACAAAAAAGGAGATTGTTACAATCTTAAGAGCGGTTCATAAGTACAAGGATTCCCGTGAGCAGTTCGAAATGAGAACTCACAAAAGACTCATCGACATCCTTGAACCCACACAGAAGACTATCGAAACTCTGCTCAAGATTTCTTTGCCTGCTGGCGTAGATATCGAGATCAAACAGATCTGATTGAGTTTCCGCCGGTCGGGCGTTAAGCGGCGGTCATGTTGGAGCGAACTGCTTCAACCAATAACCTAAATAGGAGGAAGAAAAAATGCAGAAAGCAATTTTAGGCAGAAAAATCGGTATGACACAGGTTTTCACAGAAGACGGCGTTGTAATTCCCGTAACTGTTATTGAAGCCGGTCCCGTTGCCGTAGTTCAGAAGAAAACTGTTGAAAACGACGGTTACGACGCAATTCAGGTTGGTTTTGAAAATGCTAAAGAAAAAGCAGTTACAAAACCTTTGAAAGGACATTTCGCAAAAGCAGGTGTTGCTCTTAAGAAAGTTCTTCGCGAGTTCAGACTTGACGATTGCGCTGCTTACAATGTAGGCGACCAGATTACTGCTGAAATTTTCGCAGCAGGCGAAAAAGTAGACGTTACAGGTACAAGTAAGGGTAAAGGATTTGCTGGTTCTATCAAGAGATGGGGCAGCCACAGAGGTCCTATGACTCACGGTTCAGGTTATCACAGAAGACCCGGTTCATTGGGTGCTTGTTCAACTCCCTCAAGAGTTATGAAGAACAAAAAACTCCCAGGTCACATGGGTGTTGAAAGAGTTACAGTTCAGAATCTTGACATTGTAAGAGTAGATAACGATAAAAACCTCATTTTGGTTAAGGGCGCAGTTCCTGGTGCCAAAGGCGGCTTGTTAATCGTAAAAGATACAGTAAAAGCATAAATAACGGTTGGAAAGGAGGACAATCATTATGCCTAACGTAGCATTATATAACATGGAAGGCAAACAGGTTGGTGATATTAACCTGAACGACGCACTTTTCGGTCAGGAAGTAAACACTTCTGTATTGCATCAGGTTGTAGTTAATTACCTGGCTAATCAGAGACAGGGCACACAGAGCACAAAAACCCGTTCAGAAGTTCGCGGCGGCGGCATTAAACCTTGGAGACAGAAAGGTACAGGCCGTGCAAGACAGGGTTCTATCCGTGCTCCACAGTGGATTAAGGGCGGTATTGCACTCGGCCCCAAACCCAGAGACTACGGCTATACACTTAATAAAAAAGTTAAGAGAGTTGCTCTTAAATCTGCACTCTCAAGCAAGGTTGCTGAGCAGGAAATCATAGTTGTTGATGAGATTGCTATGACAGAAATCAAAACAAAAACTATCGCAAATATGCTCACAAACCTCAATGTAAATTCTAAAGCACTTATCGTAACATGCGATAAAAACGACAATGTAGTGAAATCCGCTAAAAACATTCCCGGAGTTGGCACTGCATTCACAGGCAGTCTGAATGTATATGAGATTCTCAATCACGATAAACTCATCATTACTAAAGACGCTGTATCAAAACTTGAGGAGGTGTATGCATAATGACTATGCACGATATCATCATAAAGCCTATCGTTTCTGAGAAAAGCATGGATCAGTTGGCTGATCGCAAGTACACCTTTAAAGTAGCCCTTAACGCAAACAAAATCGAAATCAGAAAAGCAGTTGAGCAGATTTTCGGCGTTAAAGTTGAAAAGGTAACTACTTCAAGAGTTCGCGGAAAAATGAAGAGAATGGGTGTCCACATGGGCAAACGTCCTGACTGGAAAAAGGCTACTGTTAAATTAACAGCAGACAGCAAAACCATTGAATTCTTTGAAGGCATGGCTTAATTAAATAGATAAAGCAGAAGGAGTGAATAAGGAATGGCATTA
>JAZSBW010000089.1:0-8140 GCA_045602585.1 Clostridia bacterium | reverse complement strand
TAAATGGTGGTGCCATTTTATTTTTTACAATTTTAGCCTTTGTTCTGTTTCATACAAGGTTAGAGCCCTCTTTAATGGCTTCGCCTTTTCTTACGTCAATTCTTACAGATGAGAAGAACTTAAGTGCACGTCCGCCCGTTGTAACCTCAGGACTTCCGTAAATAACGCCGACTTTTTCACGAATCTGGTTAATGAATATAACAACTGCATTTGAATGGCTGATAACGCTCGTAAGTTTTCTGAGTGCCTGACTCATAAGCCGTGCGTGTGCGCCAACGTGAGAATCACCCATTTCACCCGCAATTTCAGCCTTTGGAACAAGCGCCGCAACAGAGTCTACAATAATAACATCAAGCGCGCCGCTTCGTGCAAGTGCTTCAAGGATTTCCAAAGCCTGCTCACCGCTATCGGGCTGTGCAAGTAAAAGTTTATCAATATCCACGCCGAGTTTTTTTGCATAAATAGGGTCAAGCGCATGTTCAGCATCAATAAATGCAACTTCGCCACCGAGTTTTTGAGCCTCAGCAATTACGTGAAGACAAACAGTTGTTTTACCTGACGATTCAGGACCGTAAATCTCAATTATTCTGCCCCTTGGAAGTCCGCCTATACCAAGCGCAAGGTCAAGACTTATAGAGCCGGTAGAAATAACGTCAACTTTTTTATATCGTGCATCACCAAGACGCATAATAGCATTTTCGCCATATGTTTTTTCAATCTGACCAATAGCGGCAGCCAACGCAGCGGCTTTGTCGCTTCCGTCTTTTATTTCAAGTTTTTTGGTATCTTTAGCCATATGTATCACCTCATAAACTATATTATTTTTATAATAACATATTTTAATAAAAAAATCAATCTGTTAAATATAATTTTTGTTTAAAATGAGCACCATAAATTGCATGTTTAATTAATGCGTTTTTTAAGCAAATTAATGTTGTAACGAATTTTTAGGAGGTGATTTAAGATGATGAACAAAGCAAACAAACAGGCAATGGATAGATTCAAATATGAAGTAGCCAATGAACTCGGTGTAAACCTTAAAGAAGGTTACAACGGTGACCTCACTGCAAGAGAAAACGGCAGCGTTGGTGGAATGATGGTTAAAAAAATGATTGAAAAATATGAAAGCGAATTAAGCGGCAAATAATCAATTTGTCAAAAATCGAAAAGGAGCATAGAAATAGACTATGCTCCTTTTAATTTAAATTTTAATTCATTAAGTATTCGCTTTTCAATCCGTGAAACCTGCACCTGAGATATTCCCATAACATCTGAAATCTCACGCTGTGTTTTACCTTTGAAATACCTTAGCAAAATTATTTTTTTATCCCGTTCACAAAGTTTTTCTATAAGTTGCCGCAGAGCAATAGAATCTATTAAGAAGTCCTCGCCGCCATCTTCATCGGCAAGTTTATCTATAAGGTAGATATCTCCCCTTTCGCCCTGATGAACGGATTTATACAAAGATTCTGTGGGGCTTACGGCATCAAGTGCCATAACTACATTTTCCTGACTCTCGCCGATTTTGTCCGCTATTTCACTTACGCTGGCTGCTCTTCCGAGTTCTTTTTCCATAACCTCTTTAACAGCACACGCTTTACCGGCAATTTCCTTTAAATTTCTTGACACTTTTATCATGCCGTCATCACGCAGAAAACGCTTAATTTCGCCCATTATCATGGGCACGGCATAAGTAGAAAACCGTACGTTATACGATATATCAAACTTGTCTACTGCTTTTATAATGCCTATACAACCTATCTGGAACAAATCCTCCGCATCGTACCCTCTGCCGAGGAACTTTTTTACTATACTGTGAACAAGTCCTAAATTTTGCTTTATTATTTCATCACGTGCAGATTTATCACCGTTTTTTGCTTTTAAAATAAGTTCCGGTGTGTTCTCATACATATCTGCACCTACAGTCGTGATCCTATGCGTTTTTTCATAGTTACTTTTGTGCCTATGCCTACAATGGATTCTACCTCAACAGTATCCATAAAGGTTTCCATAACTGTAAAACCCATACCAGAACGTTCCATTTCGGGGTTGGTAGTATAAAGCGGCTCGCGTGCTTTTTCCACATCGGGAATACCTTTGCCGTTATCTTTAATAATAACAGTAATAAGTTTTTCTTCCAATGTGCACTCCATATGTATATCACCGCGCTGCTCTCCATATCCATGAACTATGGCATTTGTAACAGCCTCGGAAACAGCAGTTTTTACATCTGCCATTTCCTCTATTGTAGGGTCTGCCTGGGAGAGCAAAGCCGCCACACAAAGACGTGCAAATCCTTCGTTTTCAGACTTACTTAAAAATGTTATATTAACTTTATTTTTAACTTCCATCAAATTTATCCTCCTATGCCAGTTTATCAATTTCATCAGCGTTATCGGTAACTTTTATAATATCCGGTATGCCCGAAAGCAAAAGCAGTTTGTCCACTGTCTTATTAGAAGATACTATATACACCTGACCGCCTAAACTTTTCATAAGTTTGTATCTGCCGATTATAACTCCAATACCGGAACTATCCATAAAGGTAAGTGCCGATAAATCAAAAACCAACGCGCCGATACCTTCGCTGATTATTCTGTTGTCTATCTGCTCTTTGATTTCGGCAGAGCAATGGTGGTCTAACTCTCCGATAATCTTGGCATAGAGTTTGTTTTGCTTAGTTAAAAGATTTATATGCAAGAATATCCCTCCCGTTAATTGGTAATATATGGTATATTCTATATTTACCTTTAAATCCCTTTGATGAAAATCATATAGTTTTGTCGCTTTGTGAAATCTTTTCGACAGTTTTCCGCATATCTCCCGCCATATAAAGAGAACCAAGAATACAAATAACGTCGCATTCACTTTGCAAAGCATTTTTAAATGCCTCGGTATTGTCACTTATATACTGTGTTTCTGCATGATTTTTTGATATAAGATTATATACAGCCTTCGGGTCTGTGCATCTTTCCGACGGAACAGAAGTCACAGTGATTTTGCCTCTTGCAGACGACATAACCTCGCACGCTTTATCAATATCTTTTTCGTTTAAAATCCCAAAAATGTAATGAACCTTTTTATCTGCAAAGAATTTGTCTGCAGACGACAAAAACGCACTTATACCATGCGAATTATGCGCGCCGTCAACAACAACGGTTTTTCCGTTTACTTTAAAAACTTCGAATCTGCATTTCCATTTTGCAGTTTCAATGCCTTTTTTAATATTTGCGTATTCTATGCCTAATAAAGTCGCAACTTCAATTGCGCATAAAGCATTGTAAATCTGGTATTCACCCACAAGGTTAAGCGAGTAATCTTTATCACGATAACTGAATACCGACCCGTCTATATCACATTTTTTTATAGCAAGGTGTGCAACATCCGGCACAAAAAGGCCTGAATTTCTTTCTTTACAGGTATTTTTAATAATCTTCTCTGCATTTATATCCTGTAAAGAATAAGATACAACGGGACAGTTTTCTTTAATAATCCCACATTTTTCAAAAGCAATATCTTCTATAGTATTTCCCAGATATTGCATATGGTCATAACCTATTGCACAAATAACTGTGCAAATGGGATTTTTAATAATGTTTGTTGCATCAAATCTTCCGCCAAGACCAACCTCAAGTACCACAACATCGCAATTCTGCTCTTTAAAATATATAAAACCGACTGCACATATAACGTCAAAAACAGTGCAATAAATTCCCTCTTTTTCTAAAAGTTTTACTTCGTATTTTATGCTTTTTGTTATTCGCTCAAGGTCGCTTTCAGGTATAGGAACATTATTTATACAAATTCTCTCATTAAAACATTCAATAAAAGGTGAGGTAAATAACCCCACCTTTTTATTTTGTGCAATTAAAATGCTGTTAATCATAGAAGACACCGAGCCTTTGCCATTGGTACCGGCAACGTGGATAAAATTCATACCCTCGTGCGGATTACCAAGACGGGCAAGCAATGCCTCTATATTTTTAAGTCCTGCTTTTTTGCCGAAAGTTCTGAGAGAATGAATATACTCTACTGCGTTCATTCTATCATCCTTTCAGTTTTGTAAGACTCTCCTCTACTTTTGCAAGCATATCTTTGTACTTGGCAAGTTTTTCGCGTTCTTCGTTAACAACTTTTTCAGGTGCTTTATCAACAAAGCCTGCGTTGTTAAGTTTGCCTTCTGCACGTTTAATCTCAGAGATTAATGTCGCCTGCTCTTTTGTAAGACGCTCAACCTCTTTTTCGCGGTCTACAAGGTCATCAAGCGGAATGTAAACCGTTGCCCCCTCAACAACTGTATTAACAGCGTTTTCATCAATACCTGTCATATCAGATGCTACAACAGTTTCGCTTGCGCCAGCAAGTTTTTCAAAATATTTTTCTGTGCCTGCGAAAAGCGCAGTATTGTCGGTTACAATCGTAATACGTGCTCTCTTAGAAGGCGGAACGTTCATCTGTGTACGCAGATTTCTTACACCGCGAATTGCGCCCATTACAACAGCCATGCGTTTTTCGTCTTCTTCAAAAACAAGACTGTCTGTGTATTCGGGCCATTTTGAAATTACGATACTCTCCTCACCATGTGGCAGGAATGAGAAAATCTCCTCGGTGATAAACGGCATAAACGGATGCAGAAGTTTAAGCGAATTAATAAGTACATACGCAAGTACCTGCTGAGCAGTTTTGTTGCTTTCGTCAGAACCGTCGTAAAGACGGGGTTTAACAAGTTCGATGTACCAGTCGCAGTAATCGTCCCAGAAAAATCCGTAAAGTTTGGATACCGCTATACCAAGTTCAAATTTATCAAGGTTTGCAGTTACTTCTGCTACAAGTTTATTGAGTTTTGAAAGTATCCACTTATCCTCTAAAGCAAGTTTATCACTTGATGGAAGTTCTACTTTATCAATATTTAAATTCATCATTAAAAATCTTGATGCGTTCCATATTTTATTTGCAAAGTTTCTGCTGGCTTCCACACGCTCGTCGTAGTAGCGCATATCGTTACCGGGTGAGTTGCCCGTTGCAAGGGTAAATCTTAATGCATCGGCACCATACTGATTTATAACTTCAATCGGGTCTATACCGTTGCCAAGTGATTTACTCATCTTTCTGCCCTGACTGTCACGAACTAAGCCATGAATAAATACGTGCTCAAAAGGCTCTTTGCCTGTGTGTTCAAGCGCAGAGAATATCATTCTTGCAACCCAGAAGAATATGATGTCGTAACCTGTAACAAGCACGCTTGTAGGATAGAAATAATCTAAATCGTCATTTTTATCAGGCCATCCGAGTGTTGAGAACGGCCAGAGTGCAGAACTGAACCATGTATCAAGTACGTCGGGGTCCTGTTTAACTTTTCCGCCGCACTTAGGACAAGATGTGACTTCTGTTTTAGATACTATAGTTTCTCCGCAATCCTCGCAGTAGTAAGCCGGTATTCTGTGTCCCCACCACAATTGACGGGAAATACACCAGTCATGTACATTTTCCATCCAGTTAAGGTATGTTTTAGAGAATCTGTCGGGAACAAATTTAACAGTTCCGTCTTTAACAACTTCAATTGCTTTCTCTGCCAAAGGTTTCATCTTAACAAACCACTGTTTGCTTGTTATAGGCTCAACAGTAGTTCCGCAACGGTAGCACTGACCTACATTATGTGTGTGCGGTTCAACTTTAATAAGGAAACCCTGCTCCTCTAAGTCGGCAACCATCTGTTTACGCGCCTCGTAACGGTCCATACCCTCATATTTACCGCCGTAAGCATTAATGGTAGCATCGTCATTAAGTACTTTAATCTGCTCTAAGTTGTGTCTTAAACCAACCTCAAAGTCATTGGGGTCGTGTGCAGGTGTGATTTTAACTGCACCAGTACCGAAATCTTTATCTACATACTCATCGGCGATAATAGGTATCTCTCTGCCGACAAGCGGAAGAATAAGCATTTTGCCAACTAAGTCTGTGTATCTTTCGTCATCAGGGTGTACTGCAACAGCAGTATCTCCAAGCAAGGTTTCAGGACGTGTTGTAGCGATTGTTAAGTATCCGTCGCTATCTTTAATTGGGTACTTAATATGCCAGAAATGACCTTCTTGCTCAGCATATTCCACCTCTGCATCGGAAAGTGCAGTAGCACAGTTAGGACACCAGTTGATAATTCTGCTACCCTGATAAATCAAATCTTTTTCATAAAGATTTACAAATACTTCTTTAACTGCTTTTGAACAGCCTTCGTCCATAGTAAATCTTTCTCTGGACCAGTCGCAGGAAGTACCGAGTTTTTTAAGTTGAGTAACAATTCTGTCACCATACTGGTTTTTCCAGTCCCATACACGCTCTAAAAACTTCTCTCTGCCAAGGTCGTAACGTGTTATTCCCTCTTCCTTGCGCAGATTTTCCTCTACTTTAATCTGTGTAGCAATACCGGCATGGTCAGTACCCGGAATCCACAAAGCATTAAAACCAGCCATTCTCTTATAGCGGATTAAAACGTCCTGCAAAGTTTCGTCAAGGGCGTGTCCCATATGGAGTTGACCTGTAACATTAGGTGGCGGAATAACAATAGTAAAAGGTTTTTTTGAACGGTCTTCAGACGGTTTAAAATAACCCTTTTCCACCCAGTTTTTATATATCCTTTCTTCTGCCTCGGCAGGATTATAATTTTTTGGAAGTTCTTTGCTGCATTTATTGCACATTTTTACTTTCCCCTTTATTTTATAGTAAATATTATTATCGCACCTGCAAGTGCTATAAAAAGTCCTGCGGATTTTAAAATTCCTATTTCTTTTTCGCTGTATTCTTTCTTATAAAACCTGTCCAAAAAGAATTTAGCACCATACGCTGTAATTGCACCGACAGCAAGCAGCACAAGTGATAATATTTTCATTTTATCAATCCTTTTAAATTATCTTAGTAACACCGCTGTATACAAGACCTCTGTTTCCATCAATTGTAACTACTGTGCCGCTTTTGAGTATTGCAAGCGCATTTTTAGCACCCGTAACAACCGGAATATCAAGAGTCATTCCCACAATTGCCGCATGAGTTGCCATACCTTCACTCTCGGTAATAATACCTGACGCTTTTTTAAGAAGCGGCAAAAGTTCGTTGCAAGTCTGGTCAATTACCAGGATGTCACCATCGTTAAAGTCGTGTATAGCCTCTTCAGCGGAATGAGCCACACACAAAGGTGCTGAAACAGACTTACCTGTAACAGATTTACCCTCTACAAGCACATGCCCTACAAGGTGTGCTTTTAATGTGTTTGTAGTTCCGCTTACACCAACAGGGATACCGCCTGTAATAACAACAAGGTCGCCGTTTTTAACACAACCCGTTTCAAGTGCACAGTCAACAGCGTGTTCAAACAAATCGTCTGTAGTTTCCTGCTCCTGACTCATAACAGGAACAACGCCCCACGACATTGCCAGTTGATAATAAACTTTTTTCTCCGTTGTAGTACCTATAATCGGGCATGGAGGACGATAACTTGATATCATTCGTGCTGTATCGCCTGATTTGGTAACGGTTATAATTGCAGTAGCGCCAAGATCCATTGCAGTAGTACACGTAGCATGAGAAATAGCGTTTGTTATATTCGGTGTAGAAGAAACTGCCTGCATACGGAAATTTGCCTGATAGTCAATGCTTTCTTCTGTTTTTTCTGCAATCTTTGCCATTGCTTTAAGGCTTTCTACGGGGAATTTACCCACAGCAGTTTCGCCGGAAAGCATAAGTGCGCTTGTACCATCAAACACAGCATTTGCAATGTCGGTTGTTTCCGCCCTTGTAGGACGCGGATTTCTAATCATAGAATCAAGCATCTGCGTTGCAGTGATAACCTTTTTGCCTGCTTTGTAACACTTTTTGATAAGCATTTTTTGAATAGACGGCAAATCCTCAAAGGGAATTTCAACGCCCATATCACCGCGCGCAACCATTATACCCTCGCTGACACGTATAATATCGTCAATATTTGCAACGCCTTCGTGGTTTTCAATCTTGGCAATTATCTGTATATCATGACCGTTATTTTCGTCTAAAATCTTGCGTATTTCCATAACATCATAAGCGTTACGTACAAATGATGCCGCAATATAGTCAACATCCTGCTTAATACCAAATATAATATCAGCCTTATCTT
>JAZSBW010000088.1:0-2232 GCA_045602585.1 Clostridia bacterium | reverse complement strand
TGCATCTCACGTTCTGTCAGGACACCGGTTTTTTCCAGTATTCTGTCAGCAAGCGTAGATTTGCCGTGGTCAATATGTGCAATTATACAAAAATTTCTTATATTCTCTTGTCTGTTTGACATTAAAGCAAAACTCCTCATTTTAATGTATTGTTTTTATTATATACTCTAAAGTGAAAATTGTCCATATTTTTTAAAGAAATTTTTTGTTACTTGAGCAAAAACTATAGACAAACAATTTGTTTTTTGCTAAAATAAATTGTATCATAATTAAATAAGGAGATATTCGTATATGCAAAATCTAATAAACAATAAATCTCTAAATTTTTAACATCTACATCGCCGAGAGGTGTAACCATTATCGATGTTACAGGTGCATATACAATAGAAAAGAAAACTCTTCTTATGTGCGCTCTAAAAGCAAACGAAATAGTAGAATTTCAACGAAAAATCCTTGAAATTGACAAAGAATCGTTTATAATCTTTTCAGAATCGCAACAAATAGTTGGCAATGGATTCAGAGTTTATAGTTGATAAAATCCCCGCAACACACTCGGTGTTACGGGGATTTTTAATTATCACTTTTACTCAGCATATACACAGCACCAAGTATTAAAACTATACCTATAATCGAAAATAATGTAAGAGGTTCTTTAAATATCAACACTCCAAAAACAGTTGCCGACATAGGTTCAAGAATTCCTAATGCTGCCGCAGTGCCTACAGGAAGGTTTTTAAGCGCTATTGTATAAAACAAATATGGAAGTACACACGTACAAATACCAATTCCTATTCCCACAGGCAATATAACTACAGGATTTTTAGGAATATATTCAATAATTTCAAAAGGCTCACTTATAATAAATGCTACAATTGTGGCAAACATAAAACAGTACAGCGTTGCTTTAAGTGGGTGCGACTTTCTGCTCATTTGCAATTTGGTAAAAATGTTGTATGCACTGTATGAAAGGCCTGATAACAATCCCAATGCCACACCCGATATGTTAATTTTAAGTCCACCCACCACTCCTGATACCAATGCACAACCTATTATCATACACACAAGTGCTGCCGCTTTTAACCGAGTAAATTTTTCATCGAAAAACAGTACTGAAAATATCATGACAAATATAGGCGCAGTATACATAAGAATAACCGCAGTTGCAATAGAAGTTAATTGCATAGATCCATAATAACATGCTGAGGTTCCAAAAAGACAAACTCCGCCGCACGCAAACAATAACAATTCTTTTGTGTTAGTGCGAAACAAACTTCTGTCTTTAAAAAGCAGATATATAAAAATCACCAAAAACGAAACAAGCACTCTTAAAAAAGTCATCTGCAGGGAAGAAAATCCGTAAGGGGATAAAATGTTTACAAATATCCCCGATGTTCCCCACAAAAGACCTGCCAAAACAATATATATAAATGATTTTGTTTTCATAATTCATCACCATATTGTTTTCAAAAAATCCGAATGCAATAGATACATTCGGATTTTTTAGAATTATTTTTTAAGTGCTACTACAACTTTTCTGTGAATACCCTGACCTACTGAATAAGTGGTAACTTTATCATTATCCTGAAGAGTTGCATGGATAATGCGGCGCTCATAAGCGCTCATAGGTTCAAAAGTAAAGTTGCGGTGTGATTTAATAACATTGTTTGCAACTTTATTGCTAAGCGCTTTTAATGCTTCCACGCGTTTTTCGCGATAGTTTTCGCTATCGAGATATACTTTAGGCGCTTTAGGTGATTTTCTTGCAAGTGCAAGAGATGCAAGATGCTGGAGAGAAGTGATTGTTTCACCACGTTTTCCGATTACAAGTCCCGTATTATTACCTGTAATATCTACGCAGATAGCATCGCCTTCCTCAAATGTTGCAACCTTACCTTCAGCATTAACATCAATACCAGCCAATTCAAATACACCATTTAAAAAATTAACCACTGTATCAATATCACCGTCTGAACAAATAGTTTCTTTTTTTACTGCTTTCTTTTCGGGTGCTGCTTTTTCTTCTTTTATTTCTTTAATATCTTCAGTTGCACTTTCTGCAATATCGTCGTCAGCAAGTGTAACTTTTACTTTTGCAAGTTTACTGCCAAGACCGAACAAACCTTTTGAAGGTGCTTCTAAAATTTCTATTTTAACATCGTCTATATCGGCATTCAACTGCTCCAACGCGGCTTTTATAGCCAAATCTACAGTTTTGCCGGTTGCTTCTGCAAA
>JAZSBW010000087.1:0-3073 GCA_045602585.1 Clostridia bacterium | reverse complement strand
TATACACAAAAGGAATAAACATGCTTACACCTGATAAAAAAACAGGATTTAAAAAGGTTATCTTACAGCCCATTTTTATAGCAATGATTTTAGGTACTGTTTTTGGACTCAGCGGAATTAAATTACCAGGTTTAGTTTCTGATATTGTTGAAACGGCATCTGGAAGTATGGCATTCGTTGCGATGATTATGACAGGCTGCGTTATATCAGGCAAACCTATTAAGGAACTTGTAACAAATAAAAAAGCATATTTTGCATCTGTTATAAGGTTGATTGTTTTGCCGCTTATTGCACTTGCTGTTTTAATTTTAATTAAGGCGGATAAAGATATTATGATAGTTGCAGTAGCCACGCTTGCAATGCCTTTGGGACTTAATACAGTAGTTTTTCCCGAAGCATACGGGGGAGATGGCAGACCGGGTGCACGGCTTGCTTTTATATCACACACTCTGTCAATTATAACAATTCCGGTTGTTTTTGGAATACTTAGTCTATTTGTATAAAAAAATGCTTGACCTTTGGTCAAGCATTTTTATTTATTAAATGAATTTAAAAATAGTTTTGTTCTCTCATTTTTGGGATTATCAAATATATCTTCTGGGGTACCCATTTCGCAAATTACACCGTCTGCCATGTAAATTACCTTGTCGGATACGTTACGTGCGAACTCCATTTCGTGCGTAACAATTACCATAGTGCTGTCCTTGCTTTTAAGGCCTTTTATAACCTTTAATACTTCACCTGTAAGTTCTGGGTCGAGAGCCGATGTAGGCTCATCAAAACACAAAATATCAGGATTTAGTGCAAGTGCACGGGCAATAGCAACTCGCTGTTGCTGCCCACCTGACAACTGACAGGGATAACTGTCTTTTTTATCTGACAGGCCAACACGATCAATAAGAGCAAGTGCCTTTTGTTTAATATTTTCTGTTGTATCAATCTTTAAAAGCTGAGGTGCAAGCATGATGTTTTCTAAAACATTATACTGCGGGAACAGATTAAATGATTGAAAAACAAGCCCAAAATGAAGTCTCATATCACGAATATATGAGTCTTTCATTTTTTCTTTATTTGAGCCGTCATAAATTATTTTACCGTTTACAGAAATTGTACCTTTTTCAGCAGACTCCAAAAAATTAAGACAACGGAGCAGGGTTGTTTTACCACTGCCGGAAGAACCTATAATTGATAAAACTTCACCTTTTTCCAAGGAAAAATCAATCCCCTTTAAAACTTCGGTTTTACCAAAACTTTTTACTAAATTTTTTACTTCTAATATTGGCATGGCACTGACTCCTTACACTTTATAATAAGACAACTTCTTCTCGAAAAATCCGAAAATAAGTGTCAGAATGCCTACAAAGGCAAGGTAGAATACTGCTGTATAAAACAGTGGCCACATAAGACCATATCCTGCATAGTTCTGTGCCGCTTGAATTACTTCAACTATCATTATAACTCTTGCAAGAGCGGTATCTTTAACAAGGGTTATAACTTCATTTGAGATAGGAGCAAGGATTCTTTTTACAACCTGCATCAATATAATTTTAAAGAAAATCTGCACTTTTGTCATACCAAGAACTTGTCCTGCTTCATACTGACCTTTTGCAATGCTTTCTATACCGCCTCGATATATTTCTGAAAAATAGCAGGCATAGTTTATAACGAATGCAGCTATAACAGTGGGGAATCTTGTAAGCACAGGTTTACCCAGTAAAAACCCTGGAACATAAAAGAATATTATAACCTGAAGCATAAGTGGAACTCCTCGTATAATCCATACGAAGGTTTTAACCAGATATGCAAGAGGTTTAAATTTTGACATTGAACCAAAAGATATTACCAAACCTAAAGGAAGCGCTAACACAAGTGTTAGCGCAAATATCAGGCATGTGTATTTAAGTCCGCCAATCAGGCTTAAAGTTACTTCCCAAAATCCCATTATTCTTTTTCCTTATTATTCAATAGTTTCTGTTATTTTAAGAACATTTTCAAAACCATATTTTTTTGCAAGATTCATAAGTGTGCCATCTGCTTCAAGTTCTTTTATAGCTACATTAACTTTAGATGTAAGTTCACTGCCTTTTTTGAAGCCAACTGCGTATATTTCAGAATCAAGTTCAATTGCATCTACAATTGCAAGATCGGCATAGTCGCCTTTTCCACAAATGTTCTGAGCAAGAATAATATCAACTACGATAAAGTCAACCGCACCTGATTTAACTTCGGTAAATGCATTAATCTGTGCTGTTGTTGAGAAGATTTTGTCTTTATCTGTTACAGATTCTGCATAGGATGCTCCAGCACTTCCACCTTCAACACAAGCTGTTTTACCGCTGAGGTCTGCTTCTGTTTTGTAAGCGTCAACATTTTCAGATTTAACAACTATACACTGCTGATTGAGCATATATCCGTATGAAAAATCAACAAGTTCAGAACGTGCAATTCCATCATCAGAAGAGTTAGCTGTAAAACCGTTCCAGATACAGTCGATAGCGCCGGAATTGAGTTCGTTGTATTTCTGTCCCCAGTCAATAATCTGGAATTCAACATCCATACCGATTTTCTTACCAACAGCCTGAGCAAACTCTGTTTCAAATCCTGTCCAGTTACCGTCAGCATCTTGTTCGTTCATGTTTTCAAAAATTGTTACACCACAGGTGAGAACATCATTTCCTGCAGGAGCATTTGCTGTATCGGCACAGCCTGCAAATGAAAGAACAACCATCATAATAGCAAGTGTTAACATTAAAAATTTTTTCATTGTAAATTACCTTTGCCTTTCTTTACTAATTTATCTGTTTACTATGATATCACTTTATCACGCTAAAGTCAATAGTTTTTTGAAAAATTTTATAAAAAACCTTACCTGATGAAAAGACTCCTGTATTTAGCATTTCTATCCTACTGCTCTTGAAATAGTAAAAATACAGGAAAATTTCATATAAAATACTTTAATACTCTTTAAAAATGGGTAACGAACTTTTTTAGATAAGAGAAGATACATTGGCGAATTTATATTCTCAAGTTTATTGCTTTTTACGGAAATGTATGATATAATCTTTTCCGGAGG
>JAZSBW010000086.1:0-2833 GCA_045602585.1 Clostridia bacterium | reverse complement strand
AAAGCAATTGCTGCAAAGGTGTGCGGAAGATTCGGCGCTGCAGAGGCAGTTGCAAATATGTGCTTTGGTAACGGTGTTGGTGCTGAGTTTACAGATGAAACAGGAATTTACGACAGTGCAAACGGCGCATTCGTTCTGCAGATGGCAGAGGGTGCTTGCCTTTGTGAACTTGAAGGTTTAAATTATAAAGTAATTGGCAAAACTACACCGGATAGTGCATATATTAAATTTAGTGACGGTGCAATTTCAGTTGATGAAGCAATCGAACTCTGGGGCGGTGTACTTGAAAAAGTATTCCCGACTAAAGTTGAACAGGAAGTTAAGCCGATTGAAACAGTTTCTTCCAAAGGCTTTACACGTGCAATCTACAGTAAAGAAAAATTTGCTGCACCAAGAGTATTTATTCCCGTATTCCCCGGTACAAACTGTGAATACGATACTGCACGCGCGTTTGAAAAAGCAGGCGCTATAGCAGATATATTTGTTGTTAACAATCTTTCATCAACACATATTGCAGAGTCGCTTGCCCAAATGGCTCGCAGAATAGATAACAGCCAGATAGTTATGATTCCAGGTGGTTTCTCCGGCGGTGACGAGCCTGACGGTTCAGGTAAGTTTATTGCATCTGCATTTAAAAATGCGGCTGTTAAAGATTCTGTTCATAACTTACTTAAAAACCGTGACGGTCTTATGCTTGGTATCTGTAACGGTTTCCAGGCACTTATTAAACTCGGTCTTGTGCCTTTTGGCGAGATTTGTGATATTGAGGATAAATTCCCGACACTTACATTCAACACAATTAACCGCCACGTGTCTTGCATAGTAAATACACGCATTGCATCTAATAAATCACCCTGGCTTTCACAGGTTGAGGTTGGCGATATTCACTCTATTGCAGTTTCACATGGAGAGGGCAGATTTGTTGCTGATGATGAAACTGTTAAACGTCTTATCGAAAATGGACAGATTGCTACTCAGTATGTTGACTTAAACGGCAACGCAAGTATGGATATATCCGTTAACCCCAACGGTTCTGTTCTTTCTATTGAGGGTATCACAAGCCCCGATGGCAGAGTTTTGGGTAAAATGGGTCACTCCGAGCGTTTTGGCAACAGCCTTTACAAAAATATCCCCGGCAACAAAGACCAGAAACTCTTTGAATCGGGTGTAAAATATTTTAAATAAGCCTAATTAAGAGAAAAACGAAGAAATCAGGAGATAATTGATTTTATCTCCTGATTTTGGCGGATATTCAAAGTTGCATTAAAATCTCTATAATAGTAATATATATTTTAATAATTAGCACTCTTGCAAAGCGAGTGCTAAAAACAGGAGGTAATTTTAAATGACAATCAAGCCATTGGCAGACAGAGTAGTAATTAAAATGACAGAAGCAGAAGATACCACCAAAAGCGGTATTATATTGGCTGCTAACGCTAAAGAAAAACCACAGATTGCTGAAGTTGTGGCTGTAGGCCCCGGCGGTGTGGTAGATGGCAAAGAAATTAAAATGGAAGTTAAAGTTGGCGATAAAGTGCTTATTAACAAATATGCCGGCACAGAAGTTAAGGTTGACGGCGAAGAAAGCATTATAGTTCGTCAGAGTGATATTTTAGCAATTGTAGAGTAATTTTGGAGGTAGATAAACATGGCTAAACAGATTAAATACGGCGAAGAAGCACGCCGTGCATTACAGACAGGTATCGATGCGCTTGCAGATACTGTTAAAATTACATTAGGTCCTAAAGGAAGAAACGTAGTT
Source organism: Clostridia bacterium (assembly GCA_045602585.1). Taxonomy (GTDB): domain Bacteria; phylum Bacillota; class Clostridia; order UMGS1810; family UMGS1810; genus SIG455. The sequence goes on along the minus strand of JAZSBW010000086.1, from coordinate 1,071 downwards.
CTTGATAAAAAATTCGGAGCGCCGTTGATTACTAACGATGGTGTTACAATCGCAAAAGAAATTGAACTGGAAGACCCGTTTGAAAATATGGGAGCGCAACTTATTAAAGAAGTTGCTACAAAAACAAATGATGTAGCAGGTGACGGAACAACCACTGCTACACTTTTAGCACAGGCACTTATCCATGAGGGTATCAAAAACGTTACTGCAGGCGCTAATCCTATGATAGTAAGAAAAGGTATGAAAGCCGCAGTAGATGCTGCAGTTGAGTACATTGCAGGCAAAAGCAAAAAGGTAAGCGGTAAAGAAGATATTGCAACTGTTGCTGCTGTATCTGCTGCAGACGAGCACGTTGGAACTTTAATTGCAGACGCTATGGAAAAAGTTACAAGCGATGGTGTTATAACAGTTGAAGAATCAAAAACTGCTGAAACATATTGTGATGTGGTTGAAGGTATGCAGTTTGACAGAGGTTATATTTCACCTTATATGGCAACAGATACAGATAAAATGGAAGCCGTTATTGATGATGCTTATATTCTTATCACAGACAAAAAGATTTCAAACATTCAGGAAATTCTTCCTTTGCTTGAGCAGATTGTTCAGCAGGGTAAAAAACTTGTTATCATTGCAGAAGATGTTGAGGGCGAGGCTTTGGCAACACTCCTCGTTAACCGTTTAAGAGGTACATTTACCTGTGTCGCAGTTAAAGCCCCAGGCTTTGGCGACAGAAGAAAAGAAATGCTTCAGGATATCGCAATCTTAACAGGCGGTACAGTTGTAACTGAAGATTTAGGTCTTGACCTTAAAGAGGCAACAGTTGAAATGCTTGGCCGTGCAAAACAGGTTAAAGTACAGAAAGAGAATACAATAATCGTAGACGGTGCGGGCGATAAAGATGCTATTGCAGACCGCGCTAACCAGATTAAAGCACAACTTGCTGAAACCACAAGCGAGTTTGATAAAGAAAAACTTCAGGAACGTCTTGCTAAAATTTCAGGCGGTGTTGCAGTTATTAAAGTAGGTGCTGCTACAGAAACTGAAATGAAAGAGATGAAACTCAGAATTGAA
>JAZSBW010000085.1:0-5060 GCA_045602585.1 Clostridia bacterium | reverse complement strand
TAGATATAAATATGGGCTGTCCCGCGCCCAAAATTGTAAATAATGGTGATGGAAGCGCATTGATGAAAAATTCTCAACTTATCGGCAGGATAGTATCGGCTGTAAAAAAAGCGGTTGATGTTCCCGTTACGTGCAAAATCCGCAGTGGCTTTGATTCGGTTAATGCTGTGGAGATAGCAAAAATCATTGAGGCAAACGGAGCATCTGCCATAGCGGTGCATCCGCGTACCCGCAGTATGTATTATAGCGGCAAGGCGGATTGGGATATTATAAAGCAGGTTAAGGATACTGTTTCTATACCCGTTATAGGAAACGGCGATATATTTTGTGCAGAAGATGCCGTGTGCCTTATAGAACATACTGGTTGTGATGCCGTGATGGTTGGCAGAGGTGCGCAAGGAAACCCGTTCATTTTTAAACAGATACTTGAATATATGGAAAACGGAAAAGTAACTTATTACCCTGATACGGATGAAAAAATACGTGTTATCAGGCAGCACATTGCCGAGATGGCAGAGGATAAAGGCGAGCATATAGCAGTTCTGGAGGCACGCAAACACGTTGCATGGTACATTAAAGGAATGAAAGACTCAGCCGCAATGCGCCAAAAAGTAAATACTATGACAAATCTTAAAGACCTGCTGAAGTCTATTGAAGAATACGCGGTTTTCTGCGAAGAAAATAATTGAAAATTTTTCAAAAAACTATTTACAATTACCATTTTATGTGATATAATCACTTGGTAAACCTGTTGCACGGTTTTAGGAATCTCCAACCTTTTGCTTTGTGACGGGCGATTAAAAATAATATGGAGGTAAAAAACTATGTTGAAAGAAACAAAACAGGCTATCATCAAAGAGTATGCTACTCACGAAGGCGATACAGGTTCTCCTGAAGTACAGATTGCACTTCTCACATACCGTATCAACCACTTGACAGAGCATCTCAAAAACAACAACAAAGACCATCACTCAAGAAGAGGTCTTTTAATGATGGTTGGTCAGAGAAGAGGTTTGCTCAATTACCTTACCAAGGTTGATATTGAGAGATACCGTTCTATCATCAAAAGACTTAACATCAGAAAATAGTTGTTATTATTTCGGGCAAAGGTGGGGCTTCCATTTTTGCCCGTTTTAAAATATTAAAGCAATGCGGAGAGTATTAGCAGTTAGATAATATCTTCTGCAGATGGAGATACTATCTAAGTGCTAAACTCACGTATTTGCTAAAAAACAGGAGGATAAAAATGCATAAAAAATTTACTACTACTTTAGCAGGCCGTGAACTTACTATTGAAACCGGCGAACTCGCTCAACTTTCAAACGGCTCTGTACTTGTTCGCTATGGCGACACAGTTGTTATGGCAAACGCAACCGCTTCTAAAAAACCGCGTGACGGTATTGATTTCTTCCCCTTGAGTGTGGATTATGAAGAAAAACTTTATTCTGTAGGTAAAATCCCCGGCGGATTCTTGCGCCGTGAGGGCAAACCGTCTGATAAAGCAATTTTAACATCACGTGTTATTGACCGTCCTATTCGTCCTTTGTTCCCTAAGGATTACAGAAATGACGTAAGCGTTGTTACCACAGTAATGAGTGTTGATATCGACAACTCACCCGAAATTGCTGCTATGATTGGCGCATCTGCTGCTATTTCAATTTCTGACATTCCTTTTGCTGGCCCTATCGGCGGTGTTTCTGTGGGCTTGGTTGACGGTGAATTTATCATCAACCCAAATTTAGAGCAGAGAGAAAAAAGCCTTATGCAGTTAACCGTTGCAGGCACTAAAGAAAAGGTTGTTATGATTGAAGCCGGTGCTTGTGAAGTTAAAGAAGATGTTATGTACGATGCCATCGTATTCGCACATAGCGAAATCAAGAAAATCTGCGAATTTTTGCAGAGCATTGTTGATGAAGTTGGTAAGCCCAAACACGAGTATATCTCTGCTGATATCAACCACGACCACTACGATGCAGTTAAAGCATACGCATACGATAAAGTTTGCGAGGCTATTGACACAGACGATAAAACTGTAAGAGATGCTAATATGGCAGTTGTTACAGACGACGTTGTGGCACACTTTGCTGAAGAGATTCCCGAACTTGAGGAAGAAATCGGCGAAATCCTTTATAAATTACAGAAAGAAATTGTTAGAAAATGGCTTATCAAAGACCACAGACGTGTTGACGGCAGAGGAATACTGGAAATCCGTCCTCTCTCTTCAAGAGTAGGCATACTTCCAAGAACTCACGGTTCTGGCCTTTTCTCAAGAGGACAGACACAGGTTCTTACAGTTGCGACTTTAGGTGCACTTCGTGATGAACAGTTGCTCGACGGTATTGACGGGTGCAGTTCAAAACGCTATATGCACCACTACAACTTCCCGTCATACAGTGTTGGCGAAACTAAACCTTCCAGAGGTCCCGGCAGACCTGAAATCGGTCACGGCGCACTGGCAGAACGTGCTTTAGAGCCCGTTATCCCCAGCAAGGAAGACTTCCCTTATGCTATCCGTCTGGTTTCTGAAGTGCTTTCTTCAAACGGCTCAACATCTCAGGGTAGTGTGTGTGGTTCATCTCTTGCACTTATGGATGCAGGTGTTCCGATTAAAGCCCCCGTTGCAGGTATTTCGTGCGGTCTTGTTACAGATGGCGACGACTTCCTTACAATGGTAGATATTCAGGGCTTAGAGGACTTCTACGGCGATATGGACTTTAAAGTGGCTGGTACTAAAGAGGGTATCACCGCTATACAGATGGATATCAAAATTGACGGTCTTACCTACGAGATTATCAAACAGGCACTCCAGCAGACAAGAGATGCACGTTATCATATAATTGACGAGGTGCTCTTAAAAGCAATTGACGCTCCAAGAAGCGAACTTTCGCCTTATGCTCCAAAGATTGTTACAATGAGCATTCACCCAGATAAAATCCGCGAAGTTATCGGTACAGGCGGTAAGGTTATTCAGAAGATTATTGCAGACACCGGTGTTCAGATTGATATTGAAGACGATGGCAGCGTATTCATTCTCTCTCCCGACAGTGCTGCTGCAGACAAAGCAGTTAAAATCATTGAGGGTATCGTAGCAGAGCCTGAAGTTGGAAAAACTTACTTCGGTAAAGTTATGAGAATAATGGATTTCGGTGCATTCGTTGAATTCTTACCCGGTAAAGAGGGTCTTGTTCACATCTCTAAACTTGACAACAAACGTGTTGAAAAAGTTGAAGATGTTGTAAGCGTAGGCGACGAGATAATCGTTAAACTTATCGAGATTGACAAGATGGGCAGAATGAATCTTTCCAGAAAAGATGCTCTTCCTAAAGAAGAATAATTTAAAAGGGTTGGTTTTAAAAAACCAAGCCTTTTTGTGATTTTATTTAACTTTTTTGAAATTCTGGCAGTAGTTGTTGGTTGTTATTCTGTAATGATGTCCTTATCAGAAGGAATATCTATTTTTGTAGTTTTAACTGTGTTGTCACGTTCTATCTGCAATGTGATGTTTGATCTTACATCGGTGTCTTCCAAATCCGCCGCTGCAATGGTGAATACGAATGAGTTGAATATATCGTTTTCTAATTCTTTAGCAATTCTTATACCTACGATTGTGGTTTCAAGAGGAAATATAGTATTGTAGTCAATAGATGTGGAATTTTTGTCTGTTTCTATTTTAAGACCATCATTATTTGCGCTGTTTGCAATAATGGTAAAGAAATCTGTAATGTTTTTATAAGTGTTTGCATCGGGTGTGTTGTTTGTTACAAAAGCCTCGCAAATTAAAGATATAATTGTGTCGGCATCAATCACGTTTGTAACATCTTCAATTCCGTATCCTGCAAGAGAAGTGTCAAGAGATGCTTTTTCCCATTTGTCGCCGGTGACGTTTTTCTCTTTTGAATAAAGTGTGTCATCGGTTGCGATAAATTCAAAATTGTATATGTTATATTTAAAAGTCAATGCGGCAGCATCTTCTGTTACTTTAAGGGTTATAGGAATTGCTGTTTCAACTTCATTTGAAGAAATGTTGAAAGATGCGTTGTATGTACCTGAAAATGCATCAAGGTCAATATTTAAAACGTCATTGTAAAGTTTTGGCGCAGTTGCTTTAATTGTTTCTGAGATTGTGGAAGGGTCAACAATAATAACCTGTCTTTCATCACCGTTCCAGCCGACACTGCAACCGAATGCTTCTGCAATAAGGCGAACAGGAACAAGTGTTCTGCCTTCGGGAACGATTAAAGGTGCCACGTCAAAGCCAATAAGTTTTTCTGCTCCGTTTTCTGTAAGTGTCGCTACAGGATTACCCACTACAAGTTTAAGGTCCTTGCCGGGCAGTTTTGCAGTAACGATTTTTTCACCGTTTTCTTCAACGTAGTCTACTTCAGCGCCAAAAGTATTTGCCACATATCTGAACGGTATCATAGTTCTTGAATCGATAATCTGTGGTGCTACGTCAAACTCAACAAGTTTTTCGTTTACATAAACTTCAATCTCATCTGCCGCTAAAGCACTAACTGCACCAAACGAAAGTGTAAGTACTGCAATAACGGCAAAAACTTTAAGTGTCTTTTTCATTTTCATTATGCCTCCACCTTTCGGGTAAAATATCAACTACATTATACCATTGATTATATAATATTATCAAGGGAAAAAGCAATAAAAATCGGCTTATTTTATGTTTACAACGCAAAATAATTGTGGTATGATAATAATGATACCTTAAAATTAACTGGAGCGATTGATTTGGATAAAAAAATATATATAGAAACGTATGGTTGTCAGCAAAATGTAAGTGATTCAGAAAAAATTGCGGGTATGGCAAAGGAAATAGGATATTACCTTTGTCAAGACAAAGAAGATGCTGATTTAATAGTATATAACACCTGTGCCGTGCGTGAAAATGCCGAACTTAAAGTGTATGGCAATCTTGGTGCATTAAAAGCGCTTAAAAATAAAAAGCCTGACCTTATAATAGCGGTTTGCGGTTGTATGATGCAGGAAACTTCAGTTGCTGATAGAATTAAAAGAGTGTACAAGCACGTTGATATTGTGTTCGGAAC
>JAZSBW010000084.1:0-3150 GCA_045602585.1 Clostridia bacterium | reverse complement strand
AGACATAAAAGAACGTATGAAAAACTTTGATTTAAAATCGTTCTGCGCTCAGAATGATGTTGGCGAGCCTACGGTGGTTGATATAGCAGAGTCGCTTGCACGTCCCGGCAGAGATATCCGTGAAGACCTTGCATCGCCCGTGCTTTCTACAGATATTATGGGTATGGAAGACCTTAAAAAGGGTATGATTTTAACAGGCACGGTAAGAAACGTAATCGATTTCGGTGCGTTTGTAGATATCGGCGTTCATCAGGACGGACTTGTGCACATATCGCAACTCAGCGACAAATACGTAAAGCATCCGATGGAAGTTGTAAATGTCGGCGATGTTGTTAAGGTCAAAGTTATCGGTGTTGATTTAAACAAAAAAAGAATTTCACTTTCTATGAAAGATTTTTAAATTTTTACAATATACAAATCAACCAAAGGAAATTGCAAAATCAAGGTTTGTTTAGATTGAATATAAACAAAAACACACCTTTGAAACCCTTGAAAATCTTAGGTTTTTTCCAATTTGTCGAATGTTACTAAAGAATGAAAAATTATTTTGTGCATTTAACTACTGGCATATAATTTTTAAATGTGCTATTATTAGGGTAACATAAAATAGTTTGATTATGTTTTACACATATAGGAGGTAAAATCAAAATGGCAGGGTTAAAATTAGATCACATTTACAAAAGATACGCAGGCGGCGTTACAGCAGTATCTGACTTTACTCTTGAAATTGAAGATAAAGAGTTCGTCGTACTCGTTGGTCCTTCCGGCTGCGGTAAGTCAACTACACTGCGTATGATTGCAGGCCTTGAGGAGATTTCTGAAGGTGAACTCTATATCGATGGCGAAATGGTTAACGATAAAGCACCTAAAGACAGAGATATCGCAATGGTTTTCCAGAACTATGCTTTGTATCCTCATATGACAGTTTTTGAGAATATGGCTTTCGGTCTTAAACTCAGAAAAACACCTAAAGATGAAATTAAAAGACGCGTTAACGAAGCGGCTAAAATTCTTGATATTGAGCACTTGCTCGACAGAAAACCAAAGGCTCTTTCCGGTGGTCAGAGACAGCGTGTTGCTCTCGGCCGTGCTATCGTTCGTGAGCCTAAGGTATTCCTTATGGACGAACCTCTCTCTAACCTCGACGCTAAATTGCGTGTACAGATGAGAACTGAAATCGGTAAACTGCACAAGAGATTGCAGACAACCTTTATCTACGTTACTCATGACCAGACAGAGGCTATGACAATGGGTACAAGAATTATCGTTATGAAAGATGGTTTTGTTCAGCAGATTGATTCTCCTGCTAACCTGTACTCTAACCCGGTTAATATGTTCGTTGCAGGCTTCATTGGTAGCCCCCAGATGAACTTTGCTGATGTTACTGTTGAAAAAGAAGGCGACGCTATCTACTTAAAAGGCGATGGCATCAACGTAAAAATGCCCGAAGGCAAAACTGCTCAGATTGAAGCAGCAGGCATCATTGGTAAAACTGTTGTTTTGGGTATCCGTCCTGAAGATATTCACGACGAAGAAGCAATCCTTTCTTCTTACCCAGAAAGCAACCTCGATGCTCACGTTGACCTTACTGAAATGATGGGTGCTGAAACATATCTGTACCTCAAAATCGGTAATGTTCCTTTCACAGCAAGAGTTAACCCCAGAAGCACCGCTAAACACGGCGATGATATCAAAGTTGTATTCGATGCTAACAAAATTCACTTGTTTGATAAAGAAACAGAACTCGCTCTTATTAAATAAGATTTTTGAAAGCCACACCAATTGCGGTGTGGCTTTTTTAATAAATTTGAAATAAGTGTTGACATTGCCCCTGTTTCATAGTATAATTATAGAGTACAATTTTGTCTATTCCCATTGGAAGCGGATTTTTCCGCTAATTGCAATTCGGAGGGAGGGATTTTTGTGTCAGAAATCAGAATTAAGGACAATGAGTCTTTAGATAGTGCGCTTCGTAGATTTAAACGTCAATGTGCAAAGGCCGGTGTTTTGTCAGAACTCAGAAAGAGAGAACACTACGAGAAGCCCAGCGTAAAACGTAAGAAAAAATCAGAAGCGGCAAGAAAAAGGTCTTATAAATAATATTGTTTTTTAAGAAGGTGCAACGCAATGAGTTTGAAAGAACAACTTGCACAGGATTTGAAAACGTCTATGAAGGATAAAGACGTAATCCGTAAAAACGCTGTTCAGAGTATCCGCGCTGCTGTTCTGCAGGTGGAGAAAGATTCTAAAGTTACTTTGGATGACGATGGCATTATCGGTGTTATTGCTAAAGAAGTCAAAAAACGTAAAGATGTTCTGCCCGATTACGAGAAAAGCGGCCGTGACGATTTGATTGCGGAACTCAAAAAAGAGATAGAAGTATTAACTGGGTATCTTCCTTCCCAATTAACTCAAGAGGAATTAGACGGGATTGTTAAAGATGCAATCGATAGAATTGGCGCTACTTCTATGAAAGATATGGGCAAAATTATGGCCGATGTTATGCCAAAGATTACCGGCAGAGCAGACGGCGGTGCGGTTAATGTAACCGTAAGAAAACTTTTAGGTCTTTAAACAACATAGACTATTTAGGAAGAATTTATGGCTGTCACTGCGGTGGCAGCTTTTTTCTATGCGATTTTGGAAATATTTAGATAAAAAACCACAAAAAATCCCATATAATTTTGTAAATTTTTGCCATTGTATTAATTTACAATATTTGGTAGAATATAATCGTAAAATAAATCTTTGGAGGTGATATGATGAAAGCAACAGGAATAATCCGTAGAATTGACGATTTAGGCAGATTGGTGTTTCCTATTGAAATCCGCAGAATACTCGACATTACTCAGGGTGATAAAGTAGAGATTTATGTAGCGGACAACAAAATTGTTTGCAAAAAATACATAGAAGATGCCGTTCACCCTACAACAAGCGTTGTAAGACCGGTTGATTCTTTGGGCAGAACTGTTATCCCTATGGAAGTGCGCAAGATGCTGTCTTTGCCGATTAAAGCCGCAATGCAGATATTTGTTGATGGTGATGCAATTGTGCTTAAAGAATATGAAGAAAAATGCGTATTTTGCGCGAGTGCAGAAAATCTTTTTGATTTTAAAAACAAGAAAATCTGTTCCGCTTGTAAAGATCAAA
>JAZSBW010000083.1:0-4626 GCA_045602585.1 Clostridia bacterium | reverse complement strand
GCTAACCCAACCTTCACAGCAACTGCTGACGGTCTTGTAAACGGTGACGAAATTACAGACCTCGCTCTCCAGTTCTCTTGCGATGCTACAGAAGCATCTGCTGTAGGATTATATGATATCACAGCAACATCAGCAAATACTAACTATAATATCACATTTGTTAAAGGTACTCTTACAATCGCTAAAGCAACAGCAAAACTTATCGAGGGTACAGAAGTTCCTGCAATCACAAACCTTGATGCTGAATCTGTAAGTGCTCACAAGAACGTTACAGAACTCATTGCTGCTCTTGTTTCCGAAGAACTTCTTCCTACAGAAATTGAAGTTGAATACGACGGCGGCAAGAAAGAAAACGTAAATGTTTCATGGACTTCTACAGACGAATGGGCTGTTAAAGGTGATAAAACATACAACCTTAAAGCAAACTTCACAAGCAATAGTCTTGATGTTACAGGCTTGTCACTCACAACAACCGCTACAGTTGCTACAACAACTGCTACATTAGATGTTGAAAACATCAGCAAAACATTCTCTAAAAAAGAAGTTGAAGACGCTGTATCTCTTGCAGACCTTGATGTTCCTGCAAACGCAGAACTCGTTGTAGGAGATGCTACATCTGGTGAATCTCTTGCACTCGTTTATGATAAAACACTCGAAGATGTTAAAGCCGCTGCTGCTAACGTATTAGATGGTGACGACCAAGTTGATGTTGTAATCAATCTTGACGTTGAAAAATCACTTAAAAATGCAAGTAAAGCATATCTCACAGTTGCAAATGATGCAATCATCACACTTACTATTTCTGAAAAGAAAGGTGCTACAATCGCTGCTATCACAGCATCAGGCGCTGAGTATGGTACACCAATCGATGATATTGCAACTCCCGCTTGGACAGCAGTCGACGGCGGTTCTGACGCTCCCGCAAGAGTTGTAATTACCTACGTTGGTAAAGGCGACACAGTTTATGAAGAAAGCACAACCAAACCTACAGCAGCAGGTACATATACTGCTAAAGCATCACTCGTAAGTGATATTTACGTAGCAGCACCTGTAACTGCAGACTTTGAAATAACAAAAGCACCTGTAACTCTTACAGTTAAAGCCGCTTCAAAAACATACGGCGATGCTAACCCCACATTTGAACTTGCTGAAGAACCCGCGCTCAAGTATACAGATACAGTAGAAGACCTCCTTCTCGTATTTACTTGCGATGCATCAGAAACAACAAATGTTGGCGACTACGATATTACAGTTGCTGCAACAAACTCTAACTATTCATTCACCTATGTTCCTGCAAAACTCACAATCAACAAAAAATCTATTGCAGACGTTGCACCTGTACTTAATCAGGCTGACGCATTCGCTTGCATGGATATGCCGGTTGCATTTGCTATTAACGACACATTTGAATATAAATGGACTGTTGGTGGTGAAGAATACACCACAGGTACAGAGGCTTATCTTTACATCTGGCCGGATTACTCTAACAAAGCAGTTACAGTTAAAGCAGTTGCAACTGAATCTACTGTAAACTACGAAGGTACATCTGCTGCTTCTAACGAAGTAACAGTTGAAATCTACGACCTCGCTTACGATGTATTTAGTGTAATCGTTAATGACAACAACGAAAATGATAAACTTGACGCAGGCGATCTCGTAGTTACAGAAGTTCCCGGTTTCTACGATGCTTCATCACTTGGTCTTACTTATGTATGGACTATCGGTGATGTAACCGTTCCTGAAGCAACTGCTAAAAACCTTGTAATTCCTGACGGAATGACTGGTGTTGTTAAAGTAACAGGTACACCTAACGCTAACTACACAGGTACAATCAGTGCTACAGTTGGTGAAATAGGTAAAATTGCCCTCACAGGTGAAGTTATCCTCAGTTGGGTAGACGAAAATACAATTGAAGCAGACGTTACACTTGATGATGTTGATGCTGACTATGACCTCGTTTGGGTTGTTGATGGTGTAGACTCTGCTGTAACAGGCACAGAATATGCAGTTACAAATGCTGATCTCGGTAAAACAATTACCGCTAAATTGGTTGGTAAGGGCGATAATTACTCTGGTATAGTTCTTGCAATCAACACAATCTACGTAGAGCCTCTTGCTCCTTCAAACATAGTTATCACTACAGATGTAACAAAGAACTCTATCGCAGTAACAGTTACCGCAAACGCTAACGGTGCTGAAATTACAGACTACCTCATCACCCTTGGTGATGCTGAACCTGTATCAGCAACTATCGTTGAAGGCGTAGGTACTTACACGTTCGAAGGTCTTGATTCTAAAACAACTTACACAATCACAGTTGTTGCTGTAAACGCAGCAGGTGAAACAGAAGCAACTGCTACTGCTACTACAAAAGCAGCAGGCGGCACAGCATCTCCTGTAACAGGCGGCGCTACAACCCCAACTAAACCTTCTACACCACCTGCAATAGAAACACCTTCTACAGGCGAAACAGAGACACCTTCTACAGGTGAAACTGAAACTCCTGCAACACCTGAAACAACAATTACTGTTCCTGAAGCAGACGTTGTTGTAGCATCTAAAACAGAAACAGCAACAGTTCCTGCTGCTGACCTCGCAGACGCATCTGTAGTTGCTGCTACAGTAACAACAGAAAGCGGTGCTAAAGTTGACGTAACAGTTGACGTTGCTGACAAAGCAGTTGACTCACTCACAGTTTCTGCTGACAAAGCAGATGCTGAAGTAACAGGTAAAGCAGCCGACGGTATCGTTGGTGATGCTATCGAAGTTAAAGTTGACGCTAAGAGCGACGGCACAGCAGTTGCTGTTGAAGCAACAATCGCTATCGACGTTGAAGAACAGGCTTATGCTTATGCAGTAGACGAACTCGGTAACACAGTAAGACTTGAATCTGCTTATGACGCAGAAACAGGCAAACTCCTCGTTGCAAACGTTGCAGACGGCACAGTAGTTGCAGTTTCTACAACTGCTCCCGCAAACTTCGCTGATACTGCTGACAGATGGTCTCATAAAGAAGTTGCAAGAGCCGCTGACCTCGGCATCGTAAACGGCAGAGGTACAAACGCTTATGCTCCTGCTGAACTCCTTACACGTTCAGAGGCAAGCAAACTCAAAATGAACCTTGCAGACGCACTTAAACTTGAAATCGCAGTTAATGCTGATGTTAAGATTGACACAGATCCTTCTCACTGGGCTTACGAGGCTGACCTCTGGGCTGCACAGACAGGTATCTCCTTAGGCGTAGGCGCTCATGATGACGGTACAATCATTACAAATGGTGAAGACCACATCACCAGACAGGATTACCTCACAAAACTTGCAAGATTGATTAAACTTGCTATCGGTGATGTAACTATCGAAGGCACAGGAGTTGAATTCGCTGATGCTGAACACGTTGCTGATTATGCTAAAGATTCAATCAAACTTCTCTCTTCAATCGGTATCCTTAAAGGTAGCGAAGGCGCTGACGGCGTATACGCTAACCCCAAAGCAGATATCACAAGAGAAGAAGCAGCAGCACTTTCTAACAGAGCGTACGAGTTCGTTAAAGTTTTGAAAACTGCTAAATAATTAAAACAGTTATCTATTTAAAAGAAGAGCACTTATGTGCTCTTCTTTTTTGCAATTTCAAATTATTCTTTTGCGCTACGGTTGACAAACCCTGAAAACTGAAATATAATATATAGGTAATGTTTTTTGAAAACGACACATTTATACATATAACTGAAACAGGAGAGATAATATGATTAATTTTCCCGATGAACAAGGATTCTTCGGCGAACATGGTGGTGTGTTCGTATCAGACGAACTGAAACCCGTTATGGCGGAAATAAGAGAAGAATTTTTAAAATGCAAAAACGACCCTGCCTTTGCAGAGGAGTTTAAAGATTATCTGCACAATTATGTCGGCAGACCTACACCTTTGTATTTTGCACATCGCTTAACAGAGCGTCTTGGCGGTGCTAAAATCTATCTTAAACGTGAGGACCTTAACCACACAGGCTCACATAAAATCAACAACGCAATCGGTCAGGTGCTTCTTGCAAAGCGCCTTGGTAAAAAAAGAGTTATTGCTGAAACAGGCGCCGGTCAGCATGGTGTTGCAACCGCTACTGCCTGTGCTATGTTCAATATGGAATGTATCGTTTATATGGGTGAGGAGGATATCCGCCGTCAGGAACTTAACGTATTCCGTATGAAATTGCTCGGCGCAAATGTGGTTTCTGTAACTCAGGGTACAAAAACTTTGAAAGATGCTATAGACGTTGCTTTGGCGGACCTTGCGGCTAATTATAAAGATACTTATTATATGATTGGCTCGGCAGTAGGACCCGACCCGTATCCGCAGATGGTTAAATTCTTCCAGTCTGTTATAGGTGAAGAAACTATCGAACAGTCAAAAGTGGAGGAGGGTGTGCTCCCTGATTACGTTCTTGCTTGCGTTGGTGGTGGCAGTAATGCAGTTGGTATGTTTGCACCATTTTATGATGAAAAAACCGCACTTATCGGTGTAGAACCTGCCGGAAAAGGTCTTGAAACCGGTATGCACGCTGCAACATTGTGCGCAGGTACTCCGGGAGTTCTTCACGGATTTAAATCATATTTGCTTCAGGACGAAAACGGCGA
>JAZSBW010000082.1:0-4222 GCA_045602585.1 Clostridia bacterium | reverse complement strand
TTGCTTTATATTTTTATTTTTTTGAAAAGAGTTTTTTGAGTTTGCGGAAAAACTTGTCGTCATCGGGCATTTCCATTATAGGAATGTGTTTGCCCATAAGACGCTGTGCAATATTGCAATATGCCTTGCCCGAAAGTGATGACGGCATCTCTGCAACAGTTTCATTTCTGCTTGCGGCTATTATAATGTCAGTATCGTCAGGAACAATTCCAACCACCTGAACACCGAGGGCGTCGATAGCATCGTCTACATTCATCATATACCCATGCTTAATTAAATTGGGGTGTATACGGTTTATAACAAACCTTACATCATCTACCCCCTGCTCTGCAAGCAGGTCTATAATTCTGTCGGCATCGCGTATGGCAGATTTTTCAGCCATTGTAATAACAAGCGCTTTATCTGCACCTGCAACTGCATTTCTAAAGCCTTGTTCAATGCCTGCGGGACAATCTATCAGCACAAAATCAGCATCTTTTTTAAGCCTTTTACAAAGACGGCGCATATCATCTTCGTTAATAGCGCTTTTATCACAAGTCTGTGCCGCCGCCAAAAATCTAAGGTTAGGACGCCTTGCATCGGTTAGAAGCGCCTTTTCGTAAAGGCTTTCATCTCTGATAACATCAACGATATCATACACGATATTATCTTCCATACCCAGTATAACATCAAGATTTCTAAGACCTATATCCGTATCAAGAAGGATAACTTTCTTGCCGAGTGCCGCCAGAGCAATGCCTACATTGGCAGTTGTAGTACTTTTGCCTACTCCGCCTTTTCCCGATGTTATAACTATTACCTCTGCCACCAGAGCATACCTCCCGTCAAACATCACTCCGTTACCATAATACTACATTCACAGAGATTTGTCTACATTTTGCGTTTATTTTTTTATTGTTTTGTAACTTTTTTACATAAAAGTACGTTTGTTTTTGTTAAGCAGAATATATTCTCTACTTTCTTGAAGTGTAGTATTATCATTAAAATCTGCCTGAGTATATTTATGCAGATTTTAATGATAATACATCAATATACTTAAGGCAAAAGAGTGTTTTTATAAGATATATTATCTTTCTGCGATACTTGCCCGAGTTTAAAGTATGCATCAAACACCTGCTTTGCAACAGGCGCTATAGCATTACCGGAGCCTGCGTTTTCTACAACTACGGCAACTGCTATCTGCGGATTATCATATGGCGCAAACGCAACAAATATTCCGTTTGCCGCACCCGTAGAAACCTGAGCAGAACCTGTTTTTGCGCAAACTTCTATAGGATAATCTGCAAATACGCTTCCCGCAGTTCCTCCTGCCATGCAAACTTTTCGCATACCTGAAAATATCGCATCTTTTGTAGATTGCTTCATATCAATCTGACCCATAATCTCAGGAGCAGAAGAAACTGTTTCTTCACCGGTTTGCCTGTCACGTACATTTTTTAAAAGATGCAAGCGGTAACGCGTGCCGCCGTTTGCAAGAGTAGCAGTATAACTTGCCATCTGCAAAGGCGAAAACAAATTAAACGACTGCCCTATAGCCATTTGCAGAGTATCGCCGGGGAACCATTGCTGGTCAAAGACTTTTTGTTTGTACTGTGGGTTTGCCAAAGTTCCCTTTGTTTCTCCCTCTATCTCAATTCCCGTATACTCGCCAAGGCCCATTTTTTTGCCGTATTCAACCATTTTATCGACACCGAGCCTCCGCCCTGCCTCGTAAAAGAAATAGTTGCATGAATCACGCAGAGCATCAGACACATTTACAGGACCATGATTTTTCCCCGTATCGGTATAAATCCAGCAGTTGAATTTCTGCCCGTAATATTCGTATACACCCTCGTCAAAAATAATTTCGGACGGCGACACAACTTTTTCCTCCATAGCGGCAATAGCAGTGAGCATTTTAAATGTTGAGCCGGGCTCATAAGCACCGCTTACCGCTCTGTTAAACATAGGTTTTGCAGAGTCATTATAAAGTGCGTTATAATCTTTTTCAAATGTTTTCGGGTTAAACGAAGGATAGTTTGCCAATGCAAGAATCTCTCCGTTATTGACATCGACGGCAACACACGCGCCTGCAGATGCTCTGTAGCCGCTGGATGTACCGCTTCGCAAAGACATAATTGTATTTTCCAGTGCAGATTCAGCAGCGTGCTGAATATCGGAGTCTATCGTGAGTAAAGCATTATCGCCTGGTGTTGGCGCAATCTCGCTGGTTATAGATGCGGTTTTACCTTTAAATGTCTGCTCTACACTGCTTCTGCCGTCTTTTCCGCGAATGTATTTTTCAAGGTATTTTTCCATTCCGTCTTTACCTATGATGTCGTTCATACCATAGTTTTCGTCTTTTAACTGTTCGTATTCTTCCTTATAGATAATGCCCACACGTCCCAAAATATGTGCCGCCAATCCATCGTTGACATATTCGCGCACAGGATTTGTTATAATATTAACGCCATCAAAATCCATACTGCGTTCTCTGATAATCATAACCACAGAAGAATCAACATCAGATGCAAATGTATACGGATTGCTAACGCCGAAAACCCTTGATGTCATTTCATAACGGACACCGACGATTTTTCGTTTTTGTACTGGTGTATATTCATCGGATACTTTGTAACGCTCACACAACTTATTAAAAAACGCCTCGGCAGTATGCGGTTCTACCTTTTCACTATCACAGAGTTTATCTATTTTCTTCTGCCTTTCGGCATCTTCGTACTCAGTATAAGTAAAGTCTGTGCCGTCTGCATTAAGCGGAAGAGTATCTATATACTTCTGCCCATAAGCGTCCATTAAATTTATAAGCGAAATAATAGTATAATTTAACTGCTCGTCCGTTGCGGCAGTTTTCTGGAACTGAACAGAAAAACCCATTCTGTTTGTAACAAGCGGTCTGCCGTAGCGGTCGAGTATCTCTCCTCTGGGTGCAGATATGGTCATTGAACGCACAAGCCTGCTTTCGCTTTTTTGCGCATACTCGCTGCCGTTTACAAGTTGCAGATCAACAAGGCGTATAAGTATAAGAAACGCAAGGACAGCAGTAAAAATATATATTATCATAATTTTATTGGACTCTCTGTCCTGCATAATTCTCACACCTTTCAATCAAGAAGGGAATGGGTACTCCTTATTCTTAAAAATCTATTTACAAAAAAGTATACGGGAAATGCCACAATTGCGTTATACACGCACTCAATTAAAATAATTCTTGCAATCATATAGAAAAAATGAGCACCCCCGAATATAGCAAAACTGAATATAAAATATATAAGTTCATAAACAAATGTACTTATTGCAACAAGCATTGCCGCAGCACGCGGAGTTTCTCTGAAAAATTCCTGACCTGCAAATACAACACCTATTGAAAGGTACATCATCAAAAGTGCGTTAAAGCCTATTATCCTTCCGCCCGAAATATCAATCAGCAGCCCCGCCGTTACGGCAAATACTGCAGATGGAATACAATCGTTCATTAAAGAAAAACAAACCACCAACACAAGTATTAGCGATGGCGCTATACCGAAAATTGTAAGTTCACCTATAAGGGTAGTCTGCAAAATAAGAGCGGCAAAAAGCAATACATATGAAAGTATATACCGTTTTTTTCTTTTGTTCATATTTTTCGTCCCTTGTTATTTTAACTCTGTTATTATAAACACTTCCGTAACGCTGTCAAAATCTACAGCCGGGTCGATTATAGCCTGCTGTGAAAGTCCTGTTCCATCGTCTGTGATTTCCAAAACTTTTCCTATATACAGACCTTTTGGGTATATACCGCCCATACCCGATGTTTCAAGGTCATCACCCGAGGTTATGATGGATTCTTTATCAACATATACCATTCGGCATCTGCCCTGCTCCTGCAGTTTTAAATCACCCTCTACTATGGCGGAATCACCCGTACGCTTAACAGATGCCGCTACAGACGAAGTGGAATCTATAATAGATATGACTCTCGAATATGTAGAGCCTGCCTCACAAACGTAGCCCACAAGACCGTTATCGGTTATAACAGGGTCGTAAAGTTCCACACCGTCTGAAGCACCTTTGTCAACAGTAAACGAATTAAACCAGTTTCCGCTGTCTTTTGCTATAACCTCTGCAGTTTCCGTAACATATTCTACAGTACGCTCACGCATATCAAGCATGGAACGCAAACGGGTATTTTCTTTTTTCAATTCCTCCGTTTCGCGGATTTCTTTTTCCAAAAGCGCTATTTTAT
>JAZSBW010000081.1:0-2000 GCA_045602585.1 Clostridia bacterium | reverse complement strand
GTGATGCATCATGACGGCAGTTTCGTATGCAGAAGCACTTTATTCACTTGCTTTAGAAGAAAATGTGGCAGATGAGATTTACTCACAGATAAATTCTGTTAAGTTTGCATTTGATGATAATCCGGAACTTTCTAAGATACTGGACCGCCCATGTTCCGATAAATCGGAGCGTACGGCTTTTATTGACAGATGCTTTAAAGATATCAATTTATATCTTTTAAACTGTATAAAAGTTATGAGTAAACATCGTGCTACTGTACATTTTTCTGAAATGGCTGATGAATTTATGAAACTGTACCGAAAGGAAAACGGTATAGAGATTGTAAATGTAATAACTGCAACCGCATTAGACGATGAACAATCAGAAAAACTTAAAATTAAACTTGAAAAGAAACTTGGCAAAAAAGTTATCCTTTCCGCTAATGTTGATCCCGACATAATGGGTGGAATAATTGTACGTACGGAAAGCAGCCAAATAGATGCCAGCATCAGAACACGGCTTGACGATATCCAAAAACAAATCAAGTCGGCAGTTATTTAGTGGAGGTTTATAATGAAACCTGATGAAATAAGCAAATTAATTAAAAGTGAAATTAAAAACTACGAAAACAAAGTTACTTACAGCGAAACGGGTTACGTTATCGAAGTTGGTGACGCTATTGCCCGTGTATATGGTCTTGACGACTGTATGTCAAACGAACTTTTAGAGTTCGAAAATGGCGAAATGGGTATGGCTTTAAACCTTGAAGAAGAATTTGTAAGCGTAGTTATCTTAGGTGATGATACCGGAATTAAAGAAGGCAGTGTTGTAAAACGTACAGGCAAGGTTGTAAGCGTTCCTGTTGGCGATGCACTTGTGGGCAGAGTTGTAGATGCGCTTGGTAACCCGATAGACGGTAAAGGTCCTATAATGGCGGAAGAAACACGCCCTGTAGAATCCAATGCCCCCGGTATTATTACAAGACATTCTGTTAATGTTCCATTGCAAACAGGTATTAAAGCAATTGACTCTATGATACCAATAGGTAGAGGACAGAGGGAACTTATTATTGGTGACAGGCAAACCGGTAAAACGGCTATTGCTGTTGATACTATCATCAATCAAAAAGGCAAAGATGTTATCTGTATTTATGTTGCTATAGGTCAAAAGCGTTCAACTGTTGCACAATTGGTTGAACTTCTCACTAAAACCGGTGCTATGGAGTACACAATAGTTGTATCTGCTACTGCATCAGAGACTGCGCCTTTACAATATATTGCACCGTATGCAGGTTGCACTATGGGCGAATACTTTATGAATAAAGGTAAAAGTGCGCTCATAGTATATGATGATCTGTCAAAACACGCAGTTGCATACAGAACACTTTCTCTGCTTTTGAAACGTCCGCCCGGACGTGAAGCATACCCCGGAGATGTATTCTATCTCCATTCAAGATTGCTTGAGCGTGCTGCAAACCTTGCACCGGAATACGGCGGCGGTTCGCTTACTGCGTTGCCTATTATTGAAACTCAGGCAGGTGACGTATCTGCATATATTCCTACTAACGTAATTTCAATTACAGATGGACAGATATTCTTGGAAACCGAACTTTTCCATAATGGTATAATGCCGGCTGTAAACCCCGGTATTTCTGTATCTCGTGTTGGTGGTAATGCGCAGATTAAAGCAATGAAAAAAGTTGCAGGTAAACTTAAACTGGAATATTCTCAGTACAGAGAACTGCAATCATTCTCACAGTTCGGCTCAGACCTTGTTGCTGATACAAAAAGCCGTTTGAGAAAAGGTGAAAGAATCGTTGAGGTGTTAAAACAGGGAAGGTCAAACCCTGTAACTGTTGAAAATCAGGTATATATTATTTATGCCGTTATCAATAACTATCTTGATGATGTAGAACTTTCTGACGTTTCTATGTATGAAAAACAATTGTTTGAATATATCAATGAGTCACATCCTGAAATCACTAAGGAAATTGTGTCTACGGGCGCACTTTCGGATGATG
>JAZSBW010000080.1:0-3813 GCA_045602585.1 Clostridia bacterium | reverse complement strand
GCTTTCGCGCAGAAAGTAACATCACCGACCATAGCGAAGATTTGCAGAACTCCCTCTATAAGATTTCTGTAAAAAGAAACATCATCAGCATAATAGCAACCATATTCTACTTCGTTACTATGACATCGGGCTATTACATCGCATTGGCTTGGGGTGCTTACAAATTATCACTTGGATTAATGTCTTTCGGCACGTTGGTGGCAATAACGGACCTCGCAGGTCAGATTACTGCACCGTTTAAGACTTTATCCTCTTTGATTCCGCAATATTATGCAATGTCGGCTTCTATGGAACGCCTTACAGAACTCGATAATATCCCGACGGAAAAAGATGAGGTAAAGCACCTGACGCGCGTTGAAAGTATTAATATAGAAAATTTAAGTTTTTCTTATGGCGACACACCTGTTCTGGACGGATTCAGTTTAAAGGTCAATCAAGGCGAAATGGTTGCTCTTTGCGGTGAATCCGGTATAGGAAAGAGCACCCTGCTCCACCTGCTTACGGGAGTGTTGCACCCCAAGTCCGGCAGAGTCTATGTTAAGACGACAGAAGGCGAAACGGATTTGGACGAAACTACGCGAACGGTTTTTTCATACGTTCCACAAAGTTCGATGCTTATATCGGGCACTATCGCACAGAACATCTGCTTTACTCATAAAATTGACGAAGAGCGAATGATGCAATGTGCCGAGATGGCTTGCATTAAGGATTTTATAATGAACTTACCGGAAGGTGCAAATACCGTTTTGGGAGAAGAAGGAGGCGGTTTATCGGGAGGGCAAATACAACGATTGGCAATTGCCAGAGCATTGTATTGCAAAACTGATGTCTTGCTGTTAGACGAGGCAACAAGCGCAATTGATGAAGAGACAGAACAAAAAGTACTCTCTAACATTCGCAAACTGGGGGCTACCTGCATTGTGGTTACCCACAGAAGCACAGCTATTGCAATGTGTGATAAAGCATATTACATATAGTATGGTGATGCTTCGCTTACAGCGGCACATACACCGCTAAATTTTTCAGACATCTTTTGTTAATAAAAAAGTATATATTATTTAAGGAGGACTAAAAATGAAAAAAGTTTTAGTATGCGCATTAGCGGCATTATTCTTAATGGCTAATTGCTTAACCGCTTTTGCAGCACCGGCAGCAGCTGATTATACCACTACAACTACTTATATTGTAGATGGAGATGGCACTACTAAACTCAGTGTTGAAACAACAGTTGCTACCACCAATTTAACAAGTGGTGACATGCTCACCTACCTTGCTTACACAGGTAATTCTGCAACACCTGCTGATGCCGATATTATTTATATCGACCAGCAGACATACGATGGTTCAACATCGCCTAAATTTGCGTACACAACGGATGATGCAAATATTTCAGGTGTAACTGTTAAATACGGTGCAAGCACTCTCGCTACAGCCATTGAAGACGACTACACAGTTCGTACAATTACTGTTACAGACGGCAAAACAAATAATACAGTTACTTTCCCATCAGAAGTTGGTGCTAATGCCAGCGTAACAACAGATATCGTAATTTCTTCAAATGATGCATCTTACACTGCAACACTTGATGGTGCTGATGTAAAATCATTAGTTACCTTAGATGGCGCAGGTAAATTCGTTATCAACGACGGTGCTGCACTTGCTGGCGCAAATGGTAAAACTATCACCATCGCAGTGGAATCAGAGCAGGAAGAAGTGGCTCCCAACTATGATGACACTAACGACAAAGGCGGTATGTACGTAGGATACAGCAACAGTAAACTTGCTGAGAAACTCTGCTTGTTCGGTATTGCACCGGCAGGTGTTACTGAATATGGTATCATTATCACAACTGAATATGTAACTGATGAAGCGTTCACCTATGATGCTGCTACAGGCAAATTTGCAGGTAAAGCTAAAGGTTCAGAGGGTCAGTTTGCAGTTCAGTTGGTTAAGTACATGAATGATGCAGACGACAAAGAACTCACCACCGGCACACTTAAAGCACGCACATATGTAAAAGGCGCGACCAAATATGCATATGGTAAAGTATACACCTTCACTGATGGTGTATTACCATCAAATAACTGATAGGAGGTAATTGAAAGATGAAAGCATATGTTAAACCTACTATTGAGGTTATCAATATGAAAACAGCCGAAAGCATTGCAGATGATACTTTGATTAAAACCATATGGACAAAGGCTGCATCTGTTGACGGACAGCCTGCTGCATGGACTCAGCAAGCAGATGATGCTGTATACAACCCCGCTATAGACCATACAGGTTCAACAGTAGCATGAGATATACTCTTGCCGAACTTGGTATAGAGGTAAATCTACGATATGATTATGCACTCCGCCGAATGAAGGATTATAAATCCGAGTTCGGCGGAACTCATATACGGATAAATATTGAGTATGAAAACAATATAATTTTACCGGAATATAAAAAGGTATATCCTTTTATGGCAAATTTATTTTGGACAGAATTTGATAATGGTGACTACGGTGCATTCCGTGCTTTAGATTTAAACTCAAGATATATTATATTTTTTGCACGTTGGAACAGCGCTGCTACAGAGGTTACCCTTAAAATGGCAGACGTTACGCACTTTAAAGGCGGTATATCAACAGATTTGCGCGAATTCTCCTATCTTGGTGAACTTATGCATATATTGATGCCTTTTCATAACCGTATTGTTTTGCACAGTTCTGCGCTTTCATTGGATAATAACGGCGTGGCATTCTCCGCCGAATCCGGCACAGGTAAATCTACACATGCAAACTCATGGAAAAAATTATATCCTAAATGCATCGCGATAAATGACGATACACCAATTGTATATAATACGTCAAACGGATTTCATATTTGCGGCTCACCGTGGAGCGGCAAAACCGAAATTAATTCCAATATATCCATACCACTTAAGGCTATAGTGTGCCTTAAACAAGACGGTAATAATCATATTGAGAAGATTTTACCAAAAGTATCTATCCCCTTTCTTCTGCATGAAATTAAGGCTTCTCCGCTGAAACAGCGTGAAGAAAATAAACTTAATATACTATCGGATTTAATTTCTTCAACTAACATTTATATGCTTGGATGTCTGCCCGATGACGAGGCTGCCATCATATGCAAGGAAAAAATATGGAAAGAGATGTGATTCATATGATGAAAAGAATTATTTCTTCAATTTTGCTTATAACAGTTGTAATGTGCAGCAGCGCTGTGGCTTTTGCAGTTGACGTAAACCTTTTCGACGTTGACAGTTCGCATTGGGCTTACAATGCAATATCCGAACTGGTTACCAAAAAAACCGTAAATGGATACCCTGACGGTACTTTCCGCCCTAACGGCATTGTTACTTTTGCTGAATTTGAAAAAATGATTACCGGTGAATGGAAAGACAACCCCGCACCTATCGACCGAGAAGCTGCACTTGCTATGCTTTGGTCGCATAGCGGCTCACCTACAGATTACAATGCGCCTGCTATAATCACAAACCAAATGGAAAATGCTGAGGCTACGGCTTGGGGTTATTCTACAGGCATTATGCAGGGTAATGATGGACTCAATCTCCGGCCTGACGACACCTTAACACGTGCAGAAGCAGCTGTTTTGATTGTGCGTTCAACAAAACCAACTACAGAAAATCATTCTTTTGCTGCTTCGGTATCTGACAAAATCGCCAAAGCCGTTTGGGAAGGATACAATATTTTTGAAAGTGACTATGTTGCTGACGAAACAGTTACTCCTGAAGAGTTGTCAACTGCCACAATTAAATTAGGTAAATTCAAAAAGAATAGTATAACT
>JAZSBW010000079.1:0-12923 GCA_045602585.1 Clostridia bacterium | reverse complement strand
TGCTTCAAGATTATAATCGCCCGTGAAAACAGAAATAAATTTTGCAACAGCCTTTATATCATTTTGAAGTAAAGCAATCAACACATCAAACGCAATCAATGAAAGCAGGAAAAATCGTATATGCCAACCATGTTTTTTCATTATGTAGCCAATCACAACGCCGCAAATCAACGGAATAAAAAATATGTTGAACATAAGAAAAAGATTGTTATCAGTAAAAAGTAATTCTGTTTTAACAGTTATAACTGTTAAAACTATTGTCAGCAAAAACAGCATTACCGATATTGCAAATTTTTTGAAAACGGATTTCATTGTAACATTCCTTCCATTTTTATTCAAACAAATTAATAAAACTATTTTTAATTTCCGACATCTTGGGATATATCGTCCTTACTCCATCTCCATCAGGCATTGGCAGTTCCTGTATATTTAACTTTTCGATGGTACTTTTCATTTTTCCTGCCATTAACTGCATATATTCTGCCAATCCGTATTCATATTGACCTCCGGCAACGGATTCCGCATTCATTAAAGCATTTAATATTTCGTCATCTAAAGGTTTTATGTTCTCTGTTTTATACAGAATATCTTCAAGTGCAACCAAATATTGGAATAAAATGTGATAGCCTTCGTTATTTATCTCGTTGACAAACAAGTGATGCGCTCTGTCAAACGCCGATTCAATATAAATAACATTATGCTGTATAGAAGAAAGTTCGTACCTTTCTATCGAGGCGTTCTTAACCATTTTTTGTAAAACATCATTCATATCTAAAAAACCTTGCATTGCAAAGAGAGTCTGATTGGCATTTTCCTGTTCCCTTTCCTGCCACTCAAAATGTGAGCGGTATAGCAAAATACCCAATGCCACATTCCCGATCAAACTCAATACAAGTAATATAACAATCGCTTTTTTCACTTTACCATCTCCTGACTTTTTTATCTGAATGTCTTTATAACTCCATTATATAAAATCTTATAATATAAGTCAATTAACAAACTTTAGAAAAAACAACACCCACCGGATATGGTGAGTGTTGAAAAATACATATTGTTTGATTAACGTTTGCTGAACTGCGGTGCTCTTCTTGCTGCTTTGAGACCGTATTTCTTTCTTTCTTTCATTCTGGGGTCACGTGTTAAGAAGCCTTCAGCTTTTAAAGTTGCTCTGAAAGAGTCGTCAACGCTGAGCAATGCACGTGCGATACCGTGTCTAACAGCACCTGCCTGACCGGTAAAGCCACCGCCTGTTACTTTACATACAACGTCGAATTTGCCGAGTGTATCTGTAGCAACGAGGGGCTGTCTTACGATAACTTTAAGTGTTTCAAGACCGAAATATTCGTCAATGTTTCTGTCGTTTATAGTGATAACACCGGTACCTGGTACCAGTCTTACTCTTGCGATAGATTTTTTTCTTCTACCGGTTCCGTATAATTCTGCCATTGTTTATGCCTCCTCCTTATTTAATTTCGCCTGTATACATTTCAGGCTTCTGTGCAGCGTGGTCGTGGTTTTCACCTTTATACACTCTGAGTCTTGTGAGTGATTTAGCGCCCACTGTGTTTTTGGGAAGCATGCCTTTAACGGCAATCATCATAGCCTTTTCGGGTTTTTCAGCCATTAATTTTTTGTAGCTGATTTCTTTCAGACCGCCAATGTAACCTGTGTGATATCTGTGGAATTTCTGGTCAAGTTTTTTGCCTGTAAGGATAGCCTTGTCAGCATTTAAGATGATTACAAAATCACCACAGTCCACATGAGGAGTGAAAGTAGGTTTATTTTTACCGCGCAGAATTGAAGCAGCAGCGCTTGCAACTCTACCGAGCGGTTTGTCAGTTGCGTCAATGATGTACCATTTTCTTTCCACTTCGGCGGGTTTAATCATGAATGTACTCATTTTTGTTTACCTCCGTTTTTTCGATTCTTATTCCAACTCTTGCTATTTTAATACAACTTAAAATGTTTGTCAATACCTTTTTTTAATTTTTTTAAACCTTCCTTTTCAAACTCTCGTTTTCTCTTGTTTTCTAATTTTTTCTCGTGTTTACTCATTCCTCATTTTCGTATTTTTTGTAAACAAGTGGCTTTTTTAAATGATAATATTGCTTTTTTCCGTTTCTTTATATATAATAATATGTAGATTTTTGAAAGGACGGTTTTCAAATGGGCAAATTTACAAATCCTTATATTGTTGCGCTTAAACTTTTTGGCATACAACTTATAGTAGTTATTGCATCGATTATGCTTATGCCTACATTTTATACGCTTTTAAAATCGAACACGGGCATTAAGGTATACAGCAGTATAACTGCCTTGATTTTTCTGTCATCTTATTATTCAAGAGTGTGGGATGCAGGCAGAAAAGATGCCAAGCACGTTAAAGTATATAACAAACATAACGAAGACAAAATCGTTCTAAATTACAAAAAATGCGTTTTAATAGGTGTACTTGCCGCTATACCGAATATAATTGCACTTATAGCGCTTATTGCCACCTCGGCACAGGGACTTACAAACACCATATACCGTATATTGCAAAGCACTTTTATGGGCTGGCTCGGCAACGACAACCTTACCTATATCCCCAACTGTGTAATAGTAACACTTATACCTATTCTGCTTACAATTCCTGCGTATATAACAGGTACAAAAGAATTTTCGCTTACTGAAAAATACCTGCCCAAGATAATTTACAAAAAAAAACCTAATAAAAAGAATAAATCATAAAAACAAAAAATATCCTTGTAATATCAGATATTACAAGGAGTTTTTTTATGATAGTGGTTTTAAAGCGTTCTAACTTATGCATACTGGCACTTTCTGTTATACTGTCTGCCATTACAATCAATATGGTAGACCGTGCAGATATTGTACCTGCAAACGCAGTTCCCGTTTCGGATAAGGTTATTGTTCTCGATGCGGGGCACGGTGCATCCGATGGCGGTGCTATTGGCACAACCGGAGTTGCCGAAAAAGACATTAATCTTAAAATTGCCCGGAAACTGCAGAAACTTTTAGAGCAGACGGGCGCAACTGTTATTGTAACACGCGCTGACGACAGCGCAATAGCCGAAACTAAACGAAGCGATATGCGCCTTAGAAAAAACATAAAAGAAACTTCTTCGGCAGACATATTTGTAAGTATACATATGAACAAATTTTCTCAGTCAAAATACAGCGGTGCGCAGGTGTTTTATTCTTCCGACGATAAAAGCAAGGCACTCGGCGAGGCAATACAGACCTCTATGCGCAATATTTTAAATCCCGATAACAACCGTGTGGCAAAAAGTGCAGAGGATTCTATCTATATATTAAAAAAAAGCGATGTGCCGTCCGTGATAGTCGAGTGCGGTTTTTTGTCTAACCCCGAAGAAGAGGAACTTCTTACGCAATCGGACTATCAGGATAAAGTTGCGTGGTCTGTATATGCAGGAATAACATCTTATTTCGATAATGAGTGAGGGTATGTATGTCTGAAAAAACATTTGAAATTTCCCAAAACGGCATATCGGGGAGTATATCATTAAATTGTGATGACGATATTTTTATAGATATGTGCATAACGGCAGACTCGCCGTTGCCTGAAACAGACGTTATAAAGTTATCGTTGTTTTCGTCGGCTTCTCCCGATACCGCCATAAACTGCGGAACGGCTGAAACAGACGGCAATACTTTCCGTTTAAAAAAAGCAATAAACTCTCGCGAAGAATTAAACACAGCCGAAATAGTACGGAAAAATGTTTATACGGAAGAGGTTATCCCGCTTGTTCGCATTAATCTTTGTGAGCAAGAAGCAGAAGAGAATGATGACTTGTCCAATATCAAAAACAAACTTTCATTCCTTGAGAACAATCCTGCGTATATATCGTATCTTGAGATTGCAGACAAACTTAAATCACCTATGGAAAACGCTGCCGCCGCGCTTGAAAATCTTCGCTTTACTCTATCTTCCGCAAATGCGCCCGACACGCACAAAAATATTATGGAATGTATCCGCAACGCAATGGGCAAATACGAAATAATTACACATAATATGCCGTTTGAGTTTGTGTGGTACAGAGTAACGTCTATCGACCCCCCTGCAGATATATCGTGCTTTAACCATATTATATACACCCCCGATGTTCTGTCCTGCTTTGCAAGGTATGGGCATTATCTGCTTGGTATTAAAAAAGATGATAATGTTCTGTGCTTTGCAATACCTATAGAACATAAAGCACCCAACCCCATAAAGCATATAGACGACTGCACTGTATATATCCGCCCCGACGGATTAAAATTTGAATATTGCACCGTTTGCGTTGCCTTAGAGCCTGACGGACAGTATTTTATGCCGATTTGTGAATAAAATATAGTAGATATTTACTCCGACTTGTGGTATACTTGTATCGGGGTGAGATTATGATTGCAGGTATTACAGGTCGCTCAGGCTCAGGGAAATCATATGTGTCTAACATATTTGCGCAATACGGATTTACTGTTATAGACTCAGACGCCGTGTCACGGAATGTGACTATGGCAGATTCTGCGTGTCTTAAAGAGATTACCGAGTTTTTCGGTAATGGCATTTTACTTGCAGACGGATCTCTTAACAGACGTGCCCTTGGCGAAATTGTTTTTTACGACAAAGATAAACTTAAAACCTTAACTTCAATTACCCATAAATATATATTGGAAGAAATAGAGCGCATCATTGCAGAATCGGACAGAGATATTTTAATTGATGCACCGCTTTTGTTTGAGGCTGACCTTGATAAAAGGTGCGATGCAACCATAGGCGTAATAGCATATGACAATATACTTATAAAGCGCATCTCTGCCCGTGATGGTATATCTTTAGAAACTGCCGCCGCAAGGCTTGCGAAACAGCACAATAATGATTTTTTTGTAAAAAACTGTACTTATATAATAGAAAACAACGGCACGGCAGAGGAACTCGAGAAAAAAACAAAAGAACTGATACATCTCTTACAGGAGGTGTGCAATGATTAATTATATTACAAGCAACTCAAGACGAATTATAGCAATCACCTGTGCAATACTCGTTTGTATAGTCTGCTGCGCCCTTCTTTTCACAGACGGCGGCAGGGGCCTTTCCAATAACGGCGACTTCTACCGTGTGATGGACGCTAACGGTCTGCAGATGGCAGATGCAACCGATAACAGATACGTTTTTAAAAGATACTATATAATGGATATTAACGAAGACAACATCGTATCATCATTGTTTGATACTGTCGAGGGCGAGTATCTTTATAAATCTCCGCATTTTGTATTTATAAAAGCCTCTAAGTTTTTAAATTATCTTTCAAATATTATAATGGGGAAGGCTATCACACACTACGATATTTTTTACCTTGCAATTCTTTACATAGTAGTGCTCGCATACGGAGCGCACCTTATAATATATTTCTTCAAAAAACCTCTGCATCAAATAATTGCATCAATATTGTTTCTCCTTATGTTCTGCGATGCAGGACATCTGCTTTACTTCAACAGCCTTTACGGCGAGGGATTGCAGTTTGTAACGCTCACTCTTATACTAGGTATAATCCTTTCATTTATCGACAAGCGTATAAATATAGCGAATATAATAATACTTCTTTTATCAATATACTTTTTTGCAGGCTCAAAACTTGCAAATATTCCGCTTGCTTTGCTTACTGTGTTAGGGTTGTTTATATTTTTGTCGAATATGAAAAGATTGCATAAATACATCTTTTCCGCAGGCGCAGTTGCCGTAGCAGTTTCTCTTGCAGTTATGTATGTTTCCATTCCGTCGTGGATGAACGAGCAAACCACGTACCAAACAGTTTTTTACGGCATTTTAAAAGAAAGCACTACTGCCAACGAGGATTTGACTAAACTCGGTCTTCCTATAGAGTACAAAGTACTTGCAAACACACACGCATATATGAGCGAATACCCCATAGACATCACAAGCGAAGAATTCCGCAGTAATTTTTATGATAAAATCGGAAAACTTGATGCCGTTCTGTTCTATGCAAAACACCCTGTACGGTTTATTAAAAAATCCGCAATTGCAATCCGTGAAAGCGTTGCCATACGTCCCGTGTATTTAGGCTCTTCACCGCACACACGTATGGGGCAGACGGATAAATTCAGCATTTGGAGTAACCTGCGAGGCGGAGAGAGTATTTTTACGAATCCGTACATTGTTCTGCCGACACTTTTTATATTCGCAATAATTTCATTAATATTAACAATTTACTTAATCAAAAATAAAAATTATTTTAAACCTTTGCAGGTTTGGTCAATGCTTCTTCTGCTTGCGTGCGGAATATGGGCAAACATACTGTTGCCGATTGCAGGCAACGGCGAGGCAGACCTTTTAAAACATATGTATCTGTTTATACATTTAACAGACATTGCATTGTTTATAGGTATTATGAAAGCAGTAACCATAACCCCATTTACAAAAAAATCTGTCGGTATAACTCTCGGCGCAATTGCAGTTGTGGCGCTTTTAAGTATCCCGTCCGACGAACAAACCATTACTTTCGGCACATATAACGGTGAGCCGATACAATGGCTGGTTATAAGTAAGATGGACAATAATTTTACGCTGATATCAAAAGATGTTCTTTTTGAAGCACCTTTTGATACAGACGGTGAGTTTGGTTCTAATCTCTGGACGGAAAGCGACATAAAAGATTACCTAAACGGTGACTTTTTAAAAGAGTTTACAAACGACGAACTTGCACGCATACGTCCGACAGTTCAAGAGGTAACATTATCTCAAAACAACTCACATCTTGCACAATTCGGTAGTCATATACCGTTTTGGAGGGCATCACGCATAAAGAGTGCAGATATGCAGGGCGCAACGTACAGGATTTTGGGTGAAGACAAAGTTACGCTACCTGCCCTGTACTCATACGCCAAAGGCGAATTTAACAAAGCAGACAAAGAATTTTATACCATAGACCCCTACGGCGCTTCCGACAGCATGGTAAGGTATATAGATAAAAACGGTGTACCTGTATACTGCGACGCATCGCAGAAATTGGGTATACGTCCTGTTATAACAATAGAAAGGAATTGATTTTATGCAATTTATTGAATTTTTGAAATCCGTGTTTTTAGGAATTGTGGAGGGTATAACGGAGTGGCTTCCCATAAGCAGTACGGGGCATATGATAATCTTTAACGACCTTATGGGTACAGACGCAGGCTTTTTCGGCTCGCAGATTTATCTTTATGTAATACAACTCGGCGCAATACTGGCTATCGCAACGCTCTACTTTAAAAAACTGAATCCATTTGCGCCGTCTAAAACAGTTCGGGAGAAAAAAGACACTTGGCAGATGTGGTTTAAGGTGATAATTGCCTGCATACCTGCCGCAGTTATAGGATTGTTACTCAACGACTTTATGGACACCTTCTCAACACCAACCGTAGTAGGCGCTATGCTTATAATTTACGGAATAGCGTTTATATTTATTGAGAAGAAACAAAAGAAGCCCACAGTAACCTCGATGAATGATATGAGTTATAAAACAGCGATTCTTATAGGACTGTTTCAGGTGCTTTCAATAGTTCCCGGAACATCACGTTCAGGCGCAACAATACTCGGTGCTATGCTGGTTGGCACATCAAGAGGGATTGCGGCAGAATTTTCGTTCTTCCTTGCAATTCCCGTAATGGTCGGAGTAAGTTTTTTAAAGATTGTAACGAACGACTATATTATGAGCACAACGGAATGGGGACTTCTTTTAACAGGTATGGTAACTGCATACATAGTATCTATGGCGTCGGTTAAATTCCTTGTAAATTACGTACGTAAACATGACTTTAAAGTTTTCGGTTGGTACAGAATTGTACTCGGTATTGTAGTTATTGCCTTTGGCTTAATTAAAATGATGATTGGTGCGTAAAAGCAAAAAAGCAGAATGCGTTCATTCTGCTTTTTTATTTTCCATATATCTTTTTATAAATTTGCGCCCGTCTTTGCACGCGCAGTACATAGTCACGTGTTTCCACATACGGAATTGTGTCTAAATTTTTGCCGTCCGTACTGAAGCGTGTATCGGCAAGCCACTTTTTAACATTGCCCTGCCCTGCGTTATATGCGGCAAGGGCATTTTCTGTATCCTCACCAAACAAATCAAGTAAATATCTTAAATAAGCACATCCGATTTCAATATTTACCTCCGCTTCGTAAATCTCACCTTTAATGCCGTACTTTTCGGCGCACCAGTATGCGGTGTCGTCTTTAAGTTGCATAAGTCCTTTTGCAGATTTATGGCTTACGGCATCTTCGGAAAATCTGCTTTCTGCGCTTATAACACCCATCACGAGGTATTTGTCAAGATTATACTTTTCGCTGTATTTATTTATGCTGTCCTCGTATTTTAACGGGTACAGCGTTTTTAAAACAAACGGTACAGAAAGTCCGGCAAGTATGGCAAGCAGTACAATAACCGAACCGATTTTTATAAATTTTCTCATTCAGATGCAAATCTCCCAACTGCGTAATCGTGTGCGGCAATCTCAAGTGCATCGTCAAGCGGTGCAAGTTCAGTTTCGCCATATCTTTTTTCAATTGCTTTTGCAAGGATATAATCTGCCAGCACGGGGTTTTTGGGTAGCAACGGGCCATGCAGATATGTAGCGATAACATTTTTGTATATTACACCCTCTGTGCCTTTGCCGTCATTGCCGAACCCTGCCAAAACTTTACCAAGAGGTGTATGAGAGCCTATATCTACTCTGCCGCTGTGGTTTTCAAAGCCGACAATAGTCGTGCCGATAATATCGCTTTTAATAACAACGTTACCTACCGCTTTGTTGCTTACACATCGCGTGGTTATATCCAGAACACCTGCGCCCTCAATAGTTGCTGACTCGGTTTTATAGAACTTCCCAAGCACCTCAAAGCCGCCGCAAACGGCAAGTATTACTCTGCCGTTTTCTGCATATGCTTTTAAAGGCGCAGATAGTTTATTAAGTCTGTTGCTTACGGCAAGTTGCTCACGCTCTCCGCCGCCACCGATAAATATTATGTCGGTATTTTCAAAATCTATATCATCTTCTATAGCATATGCTTTAACTAAAGCATCTATGCCGCGCGCCTCAAGGCGGTACTTTAATGTGGCGATATTACCCGAATCCCCGTAGAGATTTAGCATATCGGGATAAAGATGTGCAATGGTGATTTTCATTATATCAACTCATCCTTTATCAGAAATTGTTTTAAGTATATTCTGTGTGCCGAAAAGCACGGTGTAGTTAACCAGCAGATAACACACCTCACCCTCACCGCTTGCAATGCGGCGTAAAGTGTCGGCGGTAATATCCACAGTTTCAACATTATCAAAACCTGCATATTTTAAACGCAAGGCGGTGTCTGCCTTTCTCTCGCCCGATGCAAATACAGATTCCACACCGACTTCTCTGAGTTTTTCAAAGTCAACGTCCCATATCCACGATATATCCATTCCGTCGGACGGGCAGTCATTAATCGCTATAAGCACGTCTTTTGTGCGTTTGTCAGCCGCCAAAGTTGCAATCGCCTGATTAAAACCTGCAGGGTTTTTGGCAAGGTTTAATATTGTAAGTTTTCCGTTAACTTCAAACGGTTCCATACGACCTATCTGCGGTTTGTATGCACCAAGCACGCTGTTGATATTCTCATTTTTTAAGCCAAGCATATCATATGCAGCATACGCAGCCAACACATTATAGATATTATAAAAACCTCTGTAATTAAGGTCAAGACGCACATCGCCGTTTATATCAAACGCAAGTTTGCCGTCTAAATCAATATTATCCGCCGAGTAGTCTATGTGCGGACGTTTAAAGTCACAGCCTGAGCAGTACCAGTCACCAAGTTGGCTGTAATGGTAGTAGTTATACTTGATATCTGCGCCGCACACGATACAGAAACGTCCCTCGTTGGTTTCTTTTACATCTTCGTTGCAATTCTGGTTTATGCCGTAGTATACGGCTTTTCTGCCGATACCGAATGTAGAACTCATAGGATCATCGCCGTTTAAGATAAGCATGGTATCGCCCACGTACTCAAAAGCCTCGTTCAAAAGACCTATAGTATCTTCTATCTCGCCGTAGCGGTCAAGTTGGTCACGGAAAAGGTTTGTTATAACCACCTTGTCTGCACGCATATGCTTTACTGCGTGGCGAAGCGATGCCTCGTCACATTCAACAGATGCATAGTCGGCATCAAGATTTCCAAAAACCGATGCCGCCTCAATAAACGAGCACGCAACACCAGCCAGCATATTAGCACCGACCTTGTTGCATACAACTTTTTTACCGCTTGACTCAAGCAGAGAACACAAAAGGTTGTTCGTGGTAGTTTTTCCGTTTGTACCGCATACAAACACTATCTCTCCCCTTACCTGAGATGAGAGATGGCGCAGTATATCGGGATAAATTTTAAGTGCAACTACACCGGGAGTGTACGAGCCTTTTTTGCCCATAACACGGCCTGCAAAAATAAGCAGTTTCCCCGCCAAAGTTGCAAGTATGATTCTTAATTTTTTCATATGTGTAAGTCCTTACCTTTATTATTTATATATGTAAGTCTTTACCTTTGATTGTGTGCGAGAACATATCTGAAAACGCTTTTGAAAGGGGCATAACAACAACCATTGCAACTGCATAGTCAACAATATGATGGATTGATGTACCTATGCCGATAATCCACTGAACAGTACCCATTGCCTGCTCGCTTAAAATATTTTTCATACCGAAAAGTGTGGCAATAACCCATACAATGCCCATATCAGATAATGTGTGCAGAACAAGAGTTACTAAAACAGTAAGGAAAAAGTTCATACGTTTGCGAATCATAAGCGCACCTACTAATGTAAATAACACGTGCATTGCTGCTCTTGCAGATACTACCGGACCGAGTGAAAATAAAAATCCTATTGCTGAGCCAAGTGATGTTATTATAGCCGCCATAGGCGATATGAACATCGCTATGATAAGCGGTGTGTGTGATGCCAGCGTAGCCGAAAACGGCGGCATAACAACTTTAATAGGCATTACCATAGGTATAACAATGGCAAGCGCTGTTAAAAGTGCTGTGAGTGTGAGTTTTTTTGTGTTCATGATGTGATTCCTCCTAAAATATATGAATAAAATTTTTAAAAAAGCGGGGTAAATGGCCTCATAAGGCTCTGTGCAATACGTGTGCCTATCGGCTGATTTCTACATTCTTCATAGGTTATTTCGTGCGATTTTTCCATTGTTGCCAGAATGTCGTTCTTAATGTTTTCTATGCATTTGCAGTTATATAACCATGCACCGCATTCATAGTGCAGGTAAAGACTTCTGTAGTCAAGATTTGCCGTTCCTACAGTTGCTATTTTTCCGTCGCAAAGAAAGGTTTTTGCATGGATAAATCCCGGTGTATACTCATACACACGCACACCTGCTTTTATAAGGCGCTTGTAGTACGAACGTGTTGTTATATGCACAAAACGCTTGTCCCATATATGAGGGGTTATAATGCGTACGTCTACACCGCCTTTTGCGGCAAGTTCCAAAGCGGTTATAAACTCCTCACCAACTATAAAATACGGCGTGGTAATGTAAAGATACGTATTTGCACGGCTGATAAGGTTTAAATAAACCGACTCGCAAACTCTTTCATCGTCACCCGGAACATCTGCATACGGCATTATGTAGCCGTCACTTTCCACATTATAAGAATAATCCAGATAGTCCCGATTGTCAACAGAAAAACTGAAACTGTTCCACATTTCAAGGAACATATTTGTAAAACTTAAAACCGCCTCACCTTTAATCATAACGCCGTTGTCTTTCCAATGTCCGCAACGGTCATGCTCGTTTATATATTCATCACCTAAGTTTATGCCGCCCGTAAATGCCACCTTACCGTCTATAACGCAAATTTTGCGGTGGTCACGGTTGTTCTGTATTGCCGACATAACGGGGCGGAATTTGTTAAACTCAATGCACTTGATCCCTTTTTCATTAAGTTGTTTATAATACTCATTCGGAAGCAAAAGCAACGAACCCATAGAATCGTACATAACACGCACGTCTACTCCCTCTTTTACCTTTTGCTCCAAAAGGTCTAGGATAACCTCCCACATACGGCCTTTTGCAATAATAAAATATTCCATAAATATAAATTTTTCGGCCTTTTCAAGTTCTTCTAA
This sequence comes from Clostridia bacterium, assembly GCA_045602585.1. GTDB lineage: Bacteria > Bacillota > Clostridia > UMGS1810 > UMGS1810 > SIG455. The sequence continues at coordinate 744 of JAZSBW010000079.1, read as the reverse complement.
AAGTCGTTTGAAGAACTCCTCACCTATATGCAAATATATTGCAGATGAATTGGTGTATACTGGATACCCCGCATAAGACGATACATATGCCGCCTGACGCGCTGCACCTGCGTCCTCTGCAAAAAATGCTTCCATAGTGTCCTCACTTTGTTTAAGAGCGGGTAAAAGTTGTTTGGAAACTCTGTTTATTTTGATTTTCTCGTTAGATGACTGCAATTTTATTATAAGGTAAAGAAGTCCTCCGAAAATCGGGAATATAAGTATGGATATACACCATGCCAATTTAAATTCGGGTGAGTCGTCCCTGTTTACTATATGCTGAACAACCAACAATGAAAGCAACATCAGCCCCCAGTTGATATACTGAGAAATTTTAGCACCGTAAATCATAAGCATTACAAAAAAACCTATCTGCACACATAACAGAAAAGCAACTATGCTTATACGGTTGAACAAAACTTTAAATATTTTTCTCAGCAATTAAGTCACCCTCTATTTTGCATCAAACCAACTTTTACCTATATTTGCCTCGGCAACCATCGGCACAGCAAGGTTAACTGCGCTCTCCATACATTCAGTCAGTATCTTTTTAGCCTCTTCGGCTTCACTTTCGTGAGCCTCTATTATAAGTTCGTCGTGCACCTGAAGTATAAGGCGGGAATTTTTAAGTTTTTTAAGTGCGTTGTATACGCTTACCATAGCAATCTTAATAATGTCTGCCGCACTGCCCTGAATAGGAGTGTT
>JAZSBW010000078.1:0-1762 GCA_045602585.1 Clostridia bacterium | reverse complement strand
TATTGCAGCGAGAGTTCCATGTGCTTCTGAAAGATTTTTTACATTGGTGAGTTTTGATATGTTTTCTTCGTTTATAAGAGTTTTAACTCCGTATCTTCCGTCGGACAAATCTGCTTCTATAATATTAATGTTTTGCCAGCCGTTTAAAGTCAAACGCTTGATGTTTTTCTGCACAATACCTGTTGCGATGGTTGTTTCGGTAGTTATATCGTATATATCAGCCGCATATGCAGGCACAGATGTATATATAAGTGCACCTACTGCAATAACGGCAGTCAGTTTTTTTAATGCTTTCAATATGTATCTTCCTTTCAAAATAATCTATACTAAAAGTATATCACGCACCTTGATAAAAGTAAACCGAAAAATAATTGGAATTGACAATATTTATGCCCATATGGTAAAATTATCATAATGAATGTGAAAGAAGGATTTTTATGAGAGATTGGAAATACGAAACCGAGCAAAGAGTTGAATTTATACGTAATCTTGTTGGAAAAACAGGTGTAAACGGAATAATATACGGAAACAGCGGCGGCAAAGACAGCGCCTTGGTAAGCATTTTATGCAAGATGGCTTGCGATAATACCGTTGGTGTGATAATGCCTTGTTGTTCTGTAAGAAATTATGAAGAAGATGCCGACCATGGAAATCTTGTTGCAGAACAGTTTAAAATAGAAACACGAACAGTTGACCTTACCGATGTTAAAAATGCTCTTTTGTCAGCAGTTGAGGGGAAAACAGAGATTAATAATACGGCCGATATAAACATTGCACCGCGTCTGCGTATGACAACGCTGTACGCAATTGCTGCGGCTGAGGGGTTGCTTGTTGCCGGAACCGGCAACAGAAGTGAACGCTATATGGGTTATTTTACAAAATGGGGCGATGGCGCGTGTGACTTTAACCCTATTGCAGACCTTACTGCCGGAGAGGTGTTTGATTTTCTGCGTTATCTTGATGCACCTGAGGAAATCATAAATAAAGCACCATCGGCAGGTCTTTATGAGGGGCAGACAGACGAGGCTGATATGGGTGTAACATATGCCGCTATAGATAATTATATATTAAACGGCAATGCTCATTCTGCCGATGCGGAAATTATCCGCAGATACCATAACGGAAGCGCACACAAAAGACGTATGCCTCTTTTGTATGGAGAAGAATAACATTTTCTAAGGAGGGATAATATGGTAGACGTATGTTTGCCGGGCACAGGCGGAATGTTGCCACTGGTGCGCAGATACCTTACCTGTTGCTGGGTAGAGGTTATGGGCAAAGCAATTTTAATAGACTGCGGCGAGGGCACGCAGATGGCACTTTCTGCAGCGGAATGTCACGTAAGCCGAATGGAATGTTTGCTTATAACACATTTCCATGCCGACCATATATCGGGTTTGCCGGGACTTATGCTTACGCTCGGCAATCAAGGCAAAACAACACCGCTTGTTATAGCAGGTCCTGCCGGAGTTGGCAGAGTGGTTACAAGTCTGCTTGTTATTGCACAGAAACTTCCTTTTGAAATAATTATAAAAGAATTCAGTCATAAAACTTCCGAAAAATTTGAGATTGCAGGGCTTGAAATAAACACTCTGCCTTTAAAACATAGAGTTCCGTGCCTGGGATATAGCATAACGTACCATAGAAAACCTGTGTTTAATCCGCAAAAAGCCGCTGTGCTTAATATTCCTGTAACGTACTATAAAAACTTGCACGCAGGGGAGAATGTTGAAATCGACGGAAAGATTTATACACCCAATAT
>JAZSBW010000077.1:0-3112 GCA_045602585.1 Clostridia bacterium | reverse complement strand
AAAACACTTACATACACATATTATGTAACTGAAGCAGACTAATATTTTAGTGAATTGGAGGAATTTATATGAGCGAAAAAAACAACTGCTGCTGCCCAAACGAAACTTCAAACGGCGTTTGCGTGCAGACAGATAAAATCTACGACAGTTGCCGCGACAAAGAATGCATAGAAAATATGCGTGTATATCTTACAGAGGCAGGTCAGCAGATATTAGACCGCGCCATCAACGTAAAATTGAGAAAAGCAGAAATAATTTGGGTTTACAGCGATGTTGAGCCTGTACCTTTTAACAATGGTTATTTTACGATTGACCTAAAATTCTTCTTTAAAGTAACTCTCGACGTTTTCTGTGGCGTAGGTCAGCCTACTTGTATTGAGGGACTTGCAACTTATGATAAAAAAGTTATTCTTTTCGGTTCTGAAGGAAATGCAAAGGTGTTCTCATCTAAATTTAAACTTGATGAAGTTGACACACAACTCTGGCAGAAAACAAATCTTCCTAAAGCACAGATTGAAACAGTTGACCCGATTGCCCTTGCAGCACGCCTGGTAGACGGCAAAGAATGTTGTGATTGTTGCTGCGGAGAAACTGATGTCAACTCGCTTCCTGAAAGTATCTGCAGAGTTTTTGACGATTTAATTGTAGACTGCGGCTCTAAAAAAGTTTATATAACATTGGGCTTGTTTACCATTACCAGAATTATGAGAAAAGTTCAGTTGATTATCCCGGTAATTGATTTCTGTATTCCTGACAACGAATGTATTGCATCAACCGATAATAATCCTTGTGAACTTTTTGAAAAATTAAGATTCCCTGTAGACGAATTTTTCCCTCCCGAAAGATGTCACTTTGACAATCTTGACGCAGCAGAAAAAATAAAATGTTGCTGTGATTAATTTTTAAAATTCAAAAAACCCGTGCCATTCAATACTGGCACGGGTTTTGACTACTTACTTATATGTTCTTCACTACGTGTATATGGAGTATCTAAAAGCATATGTTTTAAAAGATCCACTTTTTTACCCTCAATTAAAAATTGTACGCTTTTAACACTGTCTAACTCTGTAAGAGAATTTACAATTGCGTATATAGTAAATGCTTCGGCAGCACTGCCATCAGCATGCTTAGTGATAAATTCAGAAGATAAATTCACAAAACATATACCGTCCTTAGTCTCTACAGATATAATCTTAGTTTCTGAAGGAATAGTAGAGATAAACCCATCTCCTACAGGTCCTTTAATAAGTTCGTGTACAACAGTTTTTTCAATACTATTATCAATAAGCGGAGCAACTCTTTCTTGTTTAACAAGATTTTCAGCATTTTTATCCGGAAAATAAAGAATAAGTATTTCTTCCTTTGCGCTTTCAGCAGTTTTTCCGTTAAGCAAAATATCTTCTTTACCAAGTGCTCCCACAGGTACGCCTGAAGAATTGGTCAACTCCACACCATCAATAAAAATCTTAACTTTATCTATGCCGTTAATATCACAAAGCGTATTAACAACAGAATACCTGGCAAGCAGTTCAATGGTATCAGCATTATCACCTTTAAGTAAATATGATTTACTGAAATTAACGAACGCAATACCAGAATTAATATCTAAATCAAGAAGACGTGTCCCCTCAGGAATAACAGAACAATTATAACCATTTGCAGGGCCTCTTAAAAGTTGTTCCATTACCTCTTCGGCAATATCCTCTAAATCTTCTTCATCTATATTGCGTTGCTCTACAACAAGATTATTTTTATCCTGATTGGCAAAATAGAGATTATATGCCACGCCGTTTGTAGCAGTATTATGGCTACACCCAATTACAGCAGTTACGATAAGTAAAATCACAATTACCGTTAATAAAATCCGTTTCATTGTGTTCCTCTCCTTTATCAGTCTTATGCTGAATACGTCTATTTTAGCATAAACACATTACAAAACAATGAAAAATTATTACAAAACTGTTACACATTTTGCTCTGCAAGAGGCAATAATATAGTAAATTCGCTTCCGATATTTGGCTCGCTGAAAACCTGTATGCTACCCTTATGTGCTTTAACAGCAGCATTAGCAATTGCCAGACCAAGTCCCGTTCCACCGGTTTCTCTTGATCTTGCTTTATCCACACGATAAAACCTCTCAAATATATGTTCTGTATCTTCAGCACGCATACCAACGCCATTATCGCGAATAACAATATGTGCCTCTAAATCCTTTTTATCAAGAATAACATTTACTTCGCCATAACGTTTTGTATATTTAATAGCATTATCACAGATATTATAAATTGCTTGGAAAAGAGTATCTTTGTCCCCTAATATATATATTTCTTTATCCGCAGTAAAATTCAGGGCAATTTCTGAGTTTTTTGCAAGCGGGTACAATGTTTTTATAATATCAGACACAACTTCTCTTAAATCAAGAAGTTCAAAATTATTTTCAACCTTCTCTACTTCCGTATCCATTTTAGTAATACTTAAAAGTTTATTGATAATTCTGTTAAGGCGGTCAACCTCATTATTTATATCACTTAAAAATTCGTGTATCTGCTCTTTGGGAATATCAGGATTCTGTATTATAGAGTCAGACATCAGTTTTATAGAACTAAGGGGTGTTTTAAGTTCGTGCGATGCATCTGACACAAATTGTATCCTCTGTTGTTCAATACCTGCCAATTTTTCCGCCATAGCATTAAATGCAACACCCATACGGGCGATTTCGTCATTTCCCCGAATATCCATTTTTTCATCAAGAACGCCATCGCTCATAAGAGTAATTTTATCGGTAAAACGTATAATTCTGCGTGTCATAAGATTTGCAACAACAAAAATTACAATACCAATCAAAAGACAACTAAGAATAGAAAGCAATATAAGTTCATCTTTAACAGCTGATACAAACATCCCGATTTTATCAGAAGTAAATGTAGCATTAACGGCTCCGATAATTCCTTGCGGTGCTTTAATCGGAACAGATACATCTATAACATCATATCCGGTAAGTTCATCCTTGTAAGTATCGTTCCCCTCTTCGCCTCCAAGTGCTGTTATGACAGTTTGCTTAACCTGTGCTTTACCCAAAATAGCATCATTGCCATGCGAATCATATATAGCA
>JAZSBW010000076.1:0-4932 GCA_045602585.1 Clostridia bacterium | reverse complement strand
GGTGGAATTTACGCTTAATGGCACAGAATATTTTCTTTCGCGTTCCATATCCGCTACAGGCAGAAAAAAAGATATTACTTTTATTAACAAATCTACAGGCGATACAATAACAAATACAGACGACATCGGCACAAGTGTTTTCAAAATGAGCGAGGAAGCATTTTTAAAGACTCTGTTTTTAGGAGCAGAAGGCGCGCAGATAACGCCTGACGGCGAACTTTTATCCAAGATTTCAAACGTGGCTCAAAGCGGGGACGAAAAAGTTTCTTATCAGGAAATATGTTCCGAAATAAACGAAATGATTGCGGATATCTCATCTCCGCGAAGAAGTAAGGCATTAATCCCCGCTTTAGAAAAACAATTAGAAATTTTAAAATTAAAAAAAGAAGAAGCGCAAACTCTTTATAATCAAAAAAGCGAACATGCAAAAAAACTTAACGAAATCAACTCAGCACTCGATAGTGCTATTACATTAAAAACAAAATTAACTGATACAAAAAGTAAAGCAAAGCAATATGCTGATTGGATTTCATATAAAGCGGCATATGATAAACTGAAAGACGCAGAGAACTCATATAAGAGTTCCTTAGATTCCAACGATACGGCTAATGCTAAATATGATTTTTTAAAAAATATATCAGAGCAAGAAGAACAAGTAATTTTAAAAGACAACTCTGCAGATATATCCTCTTTCAAAATGCAGGAATTACTTCTTACAGATAAAGCAAAGACCAACAAAAAAATCTGCATAGTTTGTGCAATTATTTCTGCTATATGTACTATTTTAGGGATTCTCTTACCCATCACTTTTATAGGGACAGTACTTTTTGTATTACTTACTGTTTATTTTGCATTATCTCACAAAAAACTGCTCAGCAATGTTGCCGACATAACAAAAAAAATATCAGATATTGAGCAAAACAAAAATGAAATCTTAAAAAAATACAATTTAGAAAATACTGAACATTACAAATTACTCAAACGAGAAAGTGCAGATTTGCAAGCACGCGAAGAACTTAAAAAGTCAAACACCGAAACACTAAAACATATATATGACGAACGCAAAGCAGAATACGATATACTTTCCGCGCACATTATAGAACATTACGGCAGTTTAGATAATCTCGAATGTGAAAAAGCGGATATTGATGAAAACACCATTTCTCAGCAAATAAAATCTGCCGACGAAAAAATACTTAATCTTACAGCCGAAAGTGCTAAAATTAAAAGTAATGCAGAATCTGCCGAGGGCATTTCACAGGAAATTACAAATATTAATCGTGAAATCAAGGATTTAGAAGAAGTATATACCGAAGCAAATGAAAAACTTCGTATATTAAATCTTGCTTCTGAAATCCTGCAACAATCTTATGAAGAACTGAAAAGTAATTTTGCCCCACGTCTTGCTAAATCAACTGCAAATATTTTCAACACCTTAACAGGCGGAAAATATGGTGAACTTATAGTAAATGACGCATTTGAAATACAAATTAAAAACGACGGTAAATACGAATTTTCAAATTTTTTCAGTTCAGGTACAATTCAACAGTTGTATTTTTCGTTAAGATTAGGTATAATAGAATTAATTATGGGTAATTATCCCTTGTTTATCGATGATGCATTCATCACTTACGACGACTTGAGATTCAAAAATGCATCTGATTTTTTAAAGGATTACTCTGAAAATAACCAAATCATATTTTGTACGTGCCACACGCGTGAAAGCAATATGCAAGGCGCTGAGGTACTCAAATTCTGACGGAGGTGTTTTGAACTATGGCAAATGCAAGTGTAGAATTTTTAAAAGGTAACGTTACTATTGATAATGAAGTAATTGCACAGATTTGCGGTATTATAACAACCGGCTGCTATGGAGTGGTTGGTATGGCATACAGTTCCAAATCTAAAGGCATTGCTTCACTTTTAGTAAAAGATAAAATTTCAAAAGGCGTGGACGTTTATGTTTCTCCTGACAAAAAAATAAGTGTTGATATTCATATTATCATCGAATACGGAGTTAATATTCAAACTACCAGCGACAGCATCATAAGTAATGTGAAATATCACTTAAACTATATGACAGGTCTTGAGGTTGACAGCGTCAAGGTCTTTGTCGACGGCGCCAGAGTACGCGAATAGAGGTGAAAACTGTGATAGAGATATTAACAGGTGAATTACTGGCGGATATGATTATCTCAGGCAGTAATAACCTTTCAAACAGAAAAACTGAAATAGATGATTTAAACGTATTCCCTGTCCCCGACGGTGATACGGGTACTAATATGTCACTCACCATGCAATCTTGTGTGGAAGAGGTCAACAAAGTACGCGATAAAGGAATCTGCATAGTTGCCAAAACTTTGTCTTCTGCTGCACTGCGCGGTGCAAGAGGTAACTCCGGTGTTATTACCAGCCAGTTAATGCGGGGTATTGCAAAAAGATTTTCGGGACTTGAAACATGCGGGAAAACTGAATTTGCAGAAGCTATGAAATTTGCTGCTGACTCAGCATACGGCGCAGTTATGAAACCTATTGAAGGCACAATATTAACTGTCGCACGAGGCATTTGCAACGGTGCGTTGGAAAATGTTGATTCAGCTGATGATATGGTTTCTCTCATCAAAAGCAGTATTGCTTCCGGCAACGAAGCGTTGGAACGTACTCCTGATTTACTTCCACAACTTAAGCAAGCCGGTGTGGTGGACGCAGGCGGAAAAGGATTGATATGCTTTTGGGAAGGTGCTCTCTCCTATCTTGAAAACGGAATAATTGTTGAACGCACTGATGCTCCTGCAGAATCTAATGTTCCGAAAGCAGAATTTGAAACATTAGAAGAAATAAAATTCAAATACTGTACAGAATTTTTAATCCACAAATCTTCCGCTACTGCTGATGTGTTTACCTATAAAACAAAAATCGAAAGATACGGCGATTGTATGGTTGTTATTGACGATGATGACATCGTGAAAACACACATACACACAAATGAGCCTAATATTGTAATTGGTGAAGCACTAAAACTCGGCGAACTTTCTAAAATTAAAATTGACAATATGAAAATTCAGCACGAGAACAGAGTAGTAACAGAGGACGAAGTAAAGGTTGAAGCAGAAAAACCTACGGAACCGCCAAAGAAATATGGTTTTATTTCCGTCGCTGTCGGTGAAGGAATTGTAAATACAATGCAGGAATTGGGTATTGACCTTATCATAGAGGGCGGTCAGACAATGAATCCCAGTGCAGAAGATATTTTAAATGGTATCGAAGCACTTAATGCCGAAAATATCTTTGTTTTCCCAAATAATAAAAACGTCATTTTATCTGCTGAACAAGCAAAAAACCTCACTAATAAGAATGTTGTTATTATTCCTACCAAAAGTGTTACTCAGGCAATTTCATGTATGGTTTGCTTTGACGAAGACGAAGACATTGAAGAAAACACAGAAATGTTTATTGAAACTATCGCAAATGTTCGTACAGGTCAAATCACTTACGCTGTAAGAAACACCGTTGTTGAAGGCAAAAAAATCAAGCAAGGCGATATTTTAGGAATAGTCGACGACAAGATTGCCGTTGCAAAAAAATCTATAGACAGTGCGTTTTTTGCAACTTTAGACGAAGTTATCGGTGAAGATGCAGATACTGTAACCATTTTCTATGGTAAAGATGTTTATGAAAAAGACCTTCAGGAAATCAAGGATAAAATTGAAAAGAAATATGATGATTACGACGTTTCAATTCAATATGGCGGCCAAAATGTATATTATTATATAATATCTGCTGAATAACATAAAAAGCAGAGTCAGGTGACTCTGCTTTTTCATTTGACAATGTGCTTTATAAGTGGTATACTAATCACATAATAAAAAAGGAGTTTAAACTATGTTGTTTTTTAAGAAAAAATATAAAACTGCAGTATATATAGACGGTATGTCGTGCAGTCATTGTGCTGCCAAAGTTGAAAATGCCATCAAAAGTATTAAAGGTTGCACCGCTAAGGTTGACCTTGACAAAAAATGTGCTTATGTAAAATCTGATTCTCCGCTAAACGAAACTGATATTTTTAATGCAATATCCAACATTGGATTTACGCCTGTTAAAATAGAATTTTAATTTTTGTTTTTATTTGACATATCAGACATTACTGTGATATAATATTATAGTATTCGCACGCAGATGTGGCGGAATTGGCAGACGCGCTAGACTTTGCTTCATCCACCTCGGTGAAAGAATTGTTGATTACGGTTTTTCCGTTTTCATAGATGAGGAGTACGCGTTTTTGTTCCTCCTCGGTGCACCTCTACCGTGTAAAAATCAAGAGGTAAAACTTAATATGCGGGCGTGGCGGAATTGGCAGACGCGCTAGACTTAGGTTCCGTCCTGTATGTGATTTTATTGTTGATTACGGTTTTTCCGTTTTCATAGATGAGGATTAAGCGATATGCTCCTCCTCGGTGCACCTCTACCGTGTAAAAATCAAGAGGTAAAACTTAATATGCGGATGTGGCGGAATTGGCAGACGCGCTAGACTTAGGATCTAGTGATTTTATCGTGGGGGTTCAAGTCCCTTCATCCGCACCACCGACAAAAAGCTTACAGGATTTGACTGTAAGCTTTTTTCGTGCCTGTTATTTGTCAGGCTGATACTTCCTCGTAATCATCCTCATATATCATACCGATTTCATCTGTATAACTTTTTTCAAGGAATGGTGCTTTCATTCGTATTTCAAGGCGGAGTCCGTATTCATCCTCATGAATGATTATCTTTTCTATCAGCAGACACAGGTTCGTATGGCTCAGTTCCTTTTCACTTAATATCTTATCAAGTAGGCTTGCATTTTCGAGCATCGCCTTTTTTCTTTCTTTGATGGTTTTATCAATGTTCTCTATTTTGGCAATCTCATTTTTAAAGCCTTCGATTTCTCTGTTCCG
>JAZSBW010000075.1:0-2142 GCA_045602585.1 Clostridia bacterium | reverse complement strand
ATATAGTCGGTGAAATAATTGTCCGCCGCCATTTCAGCGGTACGACCGACCGTGTAATCACCGATATATTTCATAACCCAACCGCCGATAACAGCGTAGTAGGAAAGAATTATTACCGGGATAGCAGATGTCAGATACCCTACAAAAGAAAATCTTTTATCAAGTGCCTTGTATGCACTGACTGCACTGAGTCCTGTTTTTCTGCCGATTGCGATTTCTGCAACCATAAGCGAAAAACCGAATGTGACTGATAAAATTATGTAGACTAATAAGAACATACCTCCACCGTATTTTGCGGCAAGGTAAGGGAATCTCCAGATATTGCCTAAGCCAACTGCGGAGCCGGCTGCTGCCAGTACAAAACCGAGTTTGCCGGTAAAGTTGCTTCTTTTTTCGTTTGTCATAACTATACTCCTTAAAATTAAATTATAATGTAAAAATTATATCATATATATATTCATTTTGTCAATTTTTGAAAACAAAAGAGATTTGAACATATTCGCTCAAAACTCTATAATATGAAAGTTAATTATTTCGTCCGACTTTAATTCCGTATATAGTGCTTATAATAGCGAAAGGTATTAATAAAAAAAGCCATATAACTGTAGTGATTGGCGGTAAAAAGATTGTTATTAGTATCAAAAGTCCCATAATGACTGTTTCAAAACCTATAAATCTATTTATCTTTTTTGCTTTTTCGGTATCAATATTATAATTTTTTATATAGTCGAACTTCGGCAAATAATTACCTATTACAAGAAAAATCGCCCCAACAATCAATGCAGAAACTTTTCTAATGTCTATATTACAACCAAGTGCGTATCCCAAAGTTATTATTTGCAGAATAATTGTCATTATTGGTACAATCCACTTTGTTGCTCTTTCAAATTTCTTGCGTTCGCCGTGTTTGTGCGCATTGATATCATTTACAAAACAACAAAACATCTGTAATAAAGCCATTAAAAGCGGTAGTCCAAACACTGCAAATGATTTTGAAGCAAAGTTATCAGGCTCGTTGTTGAAATTAAAATGAATCGCCATCGTGTCGGGTAATTTGTTCCATAAAGCAATTCCTAAAAGAATGGGTAAAAGACATACAAGGCAGGTTATAATAAGGGTTTTCCATTTTATAAACTTCATTATTCATTACCTCCTAAAGTGTAAATCCACGTTAATACTTCTTCAAACACAGAAGTATTCAACTCATAATAAATAAAATTTTTGTGTTTTTGTTCTGTTATAAGGTCAGCATTTTTCAGTTTTGATAAATGATAAGAAACTGTTGCACCCGTTAAATCAAAATGCTCTGCAATTTCTCCAGCAGACTTTCTTCCGCTTTTTAGCATTTGCAATATGTCCCGCCTGACGGAATCAGATATAGCCTTTAAGGTTTCGTTCATTCCCATTAATATCACGTCCTTACAAAACAATTTAGAAATATTTCTAAATAGATTATAGCACATGTGAATCGCTATGTCAACAACTATTTAGAATTTTGTCTAAATAGTTGTTTTTTATAACAACAAAAAACCACTGCTTAAACAAGCAGTGGTTTAAAAGCGACCCGGAACGGGCTCGAACCGTCGACCTCCAGCGTGACAGGCTGGCATTCTAACCAACTGAACTACCGGGCCGTATTTCCAACGTATAAAATTATACCATATTAGAATATCAATGTCAAGACAAAAATATACATTATTATAATTTATTTTATAAATTGCTTTGTATGAAATAAGCATTGACAAATTTTGCATGCTTTGATATACTTTTTAAGTGGTATTTAAAAAGAAAGGAGTCGCAGAAAATGAGTAAGTTTTTCATACCCGAGAATTATAAACCCACTCTGTCTGTATATGAAACACAGACCGCTATAGGTAAATTGAGAAGGGATTTTGAAAATAATCTCTGCAATGCTCTGGATATTACACGTGTATCTGCACCTTTGTTTGTAGAAAGTACAATGGGGCTTAATGATGACCTTAACGGAGTGGAGCGTCCCGTTGAATTTGATATACTTGAAACCGGCACTAATGCGCAGATAGTTCATTCGCTTGCAAAGTGGAAAAGATATGCGCTTTTTGCATATGATTTCCCAGTTGGCAAAGGTTTGTATACTGATATGAACGCAATCCGCCGTGACGA
>JAZSBW010000074.1:0-2150 GCA_045602585.1 Clostridia bacterium | reverse complement strand
TTTAAAAGTAGAAGATAAAATCAAAACGCATAAAGACGTTGAAACAATATTTTCAAATGTTGGCTCATCGGGAGCGATGTCTGCAATATCTGGAAGCGGTGCAAATTCATCAAGCATAACGGTTACTTTGAGCGATAGCAGAAGAAAATCTACTGACGAAATTGCAAATGAGATAAGGCAGTTACTCAAAGATGTTGCCGGAGCGGAGATATCTGTTGCAACGTCAAATACTGCTATGAGCGGTATGACGTCGGACGAAATATCGTTTGAGTTTACGTCAGGCGACGATGCCTTACTTGAAAAATTTGTAAAAGATGCCGAAAAAACATTGTCAGGAATCGATGGTGTTGCGGAAACAGAAACTTCTATAGCGGATACAAAATCTGAAGCACGTATTAAAATAGGCTCTGTACGTGCGGCTAATTACGGCTTTAATACCGCTACTGTTTCTGCTCTTGTACAGTCTGTGCTTGATTCTACAACTGCATCGCGTTATACCGAAAGCGGAAGCGAATATGATATTAAAATTGTGTATCCCGACGAATATGTAAAAAACTATAACCAACTTAAAAATCTGCAGATTAAATCGCCTATTGGACAATGGGTTTCTTTATCGGATATTGGTGATGTTGTAATTGAACAGGGCTATACAACGCTTACAAGAGTTGACCAGAAAAGAGTTGTTACTTTAACCGGTAAACTATATAATGCTAATATGGGTACAGTAAAGACTAATTTTGAAAAGCGTCTTAATGAAGAGGGTATTCCTGACGGTGTTTCTATAAATACATCGGGCACTTACGAAATTATGATAGACGCAATGAGTTCTCTTTTGATTGCAATTGTTTTAGGTATTCTGCTTATGTACTTTGTAATGGCTGCACAGTTTGAAAGTTTAAAACAACCGTTTATTATACTTTTTACAATTCCACTTTGTATGATAGGTGTTGTTCTGGCGCTTGTTGTAACGGGAAGTCCGTTATCAGTTGTAGGGTGTATAGGCATACTTATGCTTACGGGTATAATTGTTAATAATGCTATTGTGCTTATCGATTATGCAAACACATTGAAGGTTGAAAAACCTGATTTGCCTATTGATGATTTGATGATAGAATCAGGTATTGCCAGAATGAGGCCCATACTTATGACTTCGCTTACATCTATCTTAGGCTTTTTGCCAATGGCTATGTCGTGTTCCGGCGGTGCGGCTATGATGCAGCCTCTTGCAATAGTGCTTATAGGAGGTCTTACAGTCGGAACACTTTTAACACTGTTTGTTATACCTGTTGTATACAAAGTGTTTGAAACTCGAAAAAAGAAAAATAAAAAAGAAAAGACGCTTTAAGCGTCTTTTCTTTTTGGCTTTTACATAGCCTCATCAAAATCTTCTTTACCTACTCCGCATAAAGGACATACCCAATCTTCGGGCAGTTCATCAAACGGAGTTCCGGGTGCGATGCCGTTTTCAGGATCGCCAACCTCAGGGTCATAAACATATCCGCATATAGTGCATTCATATTTGTCCATATAATTTTCCTCCTTGCATATATGTTTGTTATATATTCTATCATATATACTATGCATAATACAATACATATTTGAAATTTTTTTAAAATGTTGCATATAATTAAATTATGCTGTGGTTTTTATAAAACTATACGCAGCATTTTGTGTGTTAAGGGGGAATTAAATGCATAAACAAATACACGAAAAGCCGATAAGGAAGGTGCGCCGTGTAGAAGTTGATAAATCCAATGATGCTTCTGCTAAACGTGCGATTTTCGGTGATATAGATGATTTCATTTTCGGCGACGAACGCTCTGTACCGAGCAACAGATAAATGCAGGAGTTATAAGTGCTCCTGCATTTTGTGTATATACATTTTTAAAAAATATTGTTTTATTTACAGTTTTATTATATAATATAGAAAGTAATTAAAAACTGAATGGTGGGTGAAATATGAACGAACGCATTGAACAAAAGTTAAAAACGCTTCCCGATAAAAGCGGTGTATATATAATGAAAAATTCTGATGGTGAGGTTATTTATGTCGGTAAGGCAAAAATACTCAAAAACCGTGTGCGTTCATATTTTAAAGGCCATCGCCATGCGCCAAAGGTTGCCGCAATGGTTTCAAATGTTGAAGATTT
>JAZSBW010000073.1:0-10465 GCA_045602585.1 Clostridia bacterium | reverse complement strand
AAAAAACTCTTTTCAAAAAAATAAAAATATAAAGCAAAGGATGGTAAACAAATGAACATAGCACTTATAGCACACGACAAGAAAAAAGAATTGATGGTACAGTTTTGTATTGCATACACATCTATCCTATCAAAAAACACTTTGTTTGCCACCGGCACAACGGGCGGTCTGGTTGCAGATGCTACAGGTCTTAAAGTACACAGATTTTTATCAGGCCCTCAGGGCGGCGATCAGCAGATTGGTGCACGTATTGCATATAATGAGATTGATTTGGTAATATTTTTCCGTGACCCGTTGACTGCACAACCGCACGAGCCTGATGTTTCTGCGCTTTTTAGATTGTGTGATGTACACAATATTCCTCTTGCAACAAACGTTGCTACAGCAGAGGTTCTGGTGCGCGGTTTGGAACGCGGCGACCTTGATTGGAGAGATATTGTAAATCCCAAGTCAAACGGATAATAGTTACATAAATGGTAAAATATAATCAATAATGTATATAAGGCAGGTATGCTTGTTTTGGGGCACGCCTGCCAATGTTATATAGACGGAGGGCTATAATCATGGATGTTTTTTTAGAGTACATTGTATCACGTAAAAAAGGTGCTAAGGAAATTCTTAAAATAGTAGCGATTCTGCTTGCTATGTTTATTCTGCTTATGTTAAGCACATTTTTGCTTATAACGCCTCTAAGCGGTATAGTGTTTTTGCTTGCTGCAGGTGTTGTTTACGGCGCATATTACCTTATTACGGGCCAGAATGTTGAGTATGAATATATTGTGACAAACGGCGAACTTGATGTGGACAGCATTGTTAACCGCAGAAAACGCAAAAGATTAATTACCGTTCATTCCAAAACTTTTGATATAGTTGCCCCTGTTGGTGATGTGCGTTACAGAAATGAAGAAAATGCAAATTTCACCCGTGTGATTGATGCATCATCAAGAGCGAACAACGGCAGAGCATATTTTGCAGTTTTTTCAAAAGACGGACAGAAAATTAAACTTGTTTTTGAACCAACGGAAAAAATGCTGGAGGCATTTAAAACATTTGCTCCCAAAAACGTTTTTATGCGTGAAATGTAATCTGGAAAAGAGAGATTCATATGCTTATCGGAATAGATATTGCGCAGATTTCAAGATTTGAAAATATTGGCGATGCGTTCGTAAAAAAATGCTTCAACGATGATGAGTCTGCTTTGTTTAAAGGCTTAAAAGCCACAGAGAGAATTGCGGCTAACTTTGCCGCCAAAGAAGCGTTTGCCAAAGCATTGGGCTGCGGTGTTCGCGGATTTGAACTGCGCGATATTTCTGTTTTAAGAGATAATCTTGGCAAACCATACTTTAAATTTTCAGAAAATGTAGATTCTTTACTCAGGCGGTTTGGTGCTCAAAAAGTCGAAGTCACCTTATCGCACGATGGCGGAATGGCAGTTGCCGTTGTAACTGTTGAGTGCGATAAAAAAGCAGAGCAGATTTCTTTATTGACGGATAAAACCGATACTGACGATAAAAATATCATTTCTTATAAAATGGTTAAATCATCAATTCTTCCAAGAAGTTCAGACACGCATAAAGGTGACTATGGCAAAATATTTATAGTTGCAGGCTCAAAAGGACTTACAGGTGCCGGTATTATGGCATCAAAATCGGCTCTGAAATCGGGCGGTGGACTTATAACACTCGGCTGTGCAGAAAGTTTAAACAGTATTTTTGAAATTTCTCTGCATGAGGTTATGACGTACCCTCTGGCAGATAATGGCGAAAGTCTTTCAAAGACCTGCGCCGATGATATAATAGAAAAAGCAAATAAATCGTCTGTTCTGGCGTTTGGGTGTGGACTTTCAAACACAAAGGATATTTACTATATTTTAAAACGTGTACTGCGCGAGGTTGAAGTTCCGGTAGTTATAGATGCTGATGGTATAAATGCGCTCTCGCGGAATATAAATATATTGAAAACGGCAAAAACGGATGTAGTGCTTACCCCGCACATTGCAGAATTTTCGCGCCTTTGCGGATATGATATTGAAGACATAAAAGCCAACAGAGAAAAATATGCAAAAGAGTTTGCTGTTAAATGGGGCGTTACGCTTGTTTTAAAATCAGAAAAAACTCTGGTTGCAGATAAACATGGTAATGTCTATGCCAATTTGCTGGGGAATCCCGGCATGGCGACAGGCGGAAGCGGTGATGTTCTTACGGGCATTATAGCATCTTTTGTGGGGCAGGGGATAGAAAATCCCGTTCAATGCGGTGTATATATTCACTCACTTGCAGGAGATATGGCATCTTCTGATAAAGGCGAGTATGGTATGACTCCTACTGATATTATAGAAAACATTCCGTATGCCATTAATTTTATTTGCAGAAAGGATTGAGTACAACTGCTGAAAACCGGCATTATGTTGTTACTTATGATAACCCTTTTTACAGGTTGCGGTGCTGTTGATATGAGCGTTGATGATAAGATAGAGGAAATGTTTAAAGGATCATACACAGCTGAGTGTACCGCAAAGGTTAGATCCAACAAAACAAAGAACGAATATACATACACCTGCAAGAGGTTAGATGATGGCACATACATCGTCGATTACGGAGATATTGTACTTACCGTAGGCGAAAACAGTTCAATATTATCGGGAACAAACGGCGATATAACAGCAAGTACAACAGATAGTGAACTATCGCTTATACCAACGTACTTTTTTGAGGCATACTTAAAAGGCGGAAAAATAGTATCCGATGACGGTTACACTCTAATGTGCGACATATCGGCTGATACGCCGTACAGAGCAACTGCGGTAATGAAACTTGACGAAAAACTTGTACCCCAAAAAATGTCTATTGAAGATATAGATGGCAATGATATAATAGAAATAAACATAAATAAATTTTCACGGTAGAGAAAGGCGGAATTTAATTGTGAGAGCATGGGCTGAAATAAACCTTGATAATATCGCTCATAATATATCCTGCATAAGAAAAAGTATTGCACCTGAAACGAGATTGCTTGTTGTAATTAAAGCAGACGGATACGGACACGGATATAAACAGGTTGCCAAAGTAGCCGTTGATAACGGTGCTGACTTTTTTGGTGTAGCATCTGCCGACGAGGCTATGCAACTTCGCAGAAGCGGGTTTGATACGCCTATTTTGATTCTTGGCCCTGTAGACGATGATGAATTTGTTCATGTTGTAGACCGTGATATATCAATAACGGTTTTCAATATCGAAATTGCCAGACGAATCTCTTCTATTGCCGTTGCTCTTGGTAAAAATGCGAGATTGCATATAAAGATCGATACAGGTATGAGCCGTATAGGTTATATGGCGTCAAGTGATAACCATAGTGAAATAATAGAAGAAATACTGACTATCTCAAAATTGCCTAATATAAGCATAGACGGAATATTTACCCATTTTGCTAAAGCAGATGACAAAGAAAGCGATTTTACACAAATTCAGTTTGAGAGATTTATGAATATCTGTGATGAACTTGCGCAGAGGGGACTTGATATTCCCATCCGTCATTGCTGCAACAGCGGCGGAATAATAAATTACCCTCAGTACCATCTTGATATGGTAAGAAGCGGGATAATCACGTATGGGTGTTTTCCATCCGAGCAGACAAATAACGGAAAACTTAACCTTATACCTGCTATGCAACTCAAATCAAAGATTACAGATGTAAAGCGTGTTGGCGCCGGTACGGATGTCAGTTACGGCGGTACATACACAACCGATAAACCTATAGATATCGCTACATTCGGCATAGGATACGCAGACGGGTATTTCAGGTCACTTTCCAACAAAGCCGAAGTTATTGTCGGTAATCACAAAGCAAAAGTTATCGGCAGGGTTTGTATGGATCAGACTATGGCGGACGTTACAGAAATAAAAAATATAAAAATCGGTGATGAGGTTATATTATTTGGCACAGATGGCAATAATACAATTACCGTAGACTCTGTTGCCGCATTGGCAGGTACTATAAATTATGAAGTTATTTCAGTTGTCGGCAAGCGCGTCCCCCGAGTTTACATAAAAGACGGTAAAGTTGTGAAAGTGCTGAATTACTTGGTATAAACTGCATTTGACTTTCGTGCCGAACCTTTGTATAATGTTAGTATATATCATGATGTATACGAATGGGGGCTTGATTAAATGTCACGACAAAGGAAAATACTTATCAGCGTGCCTGATTCTTTGCTTACAGAAGTTGATGATTTTGCCAATTCGATTAATATAAACAGAAGTGAATTCATACGAGATGCTATGCGCCTTTATATAAAAGAACGCAAGAAGATGGATCTTTGCGCACGTATGAAAAAAGGTTACGAAGAAATGGCTGAAATCAACCTCGATATTGCCGAATACTGCGTAAGCGCAGACGAAGCGCAACAGAAAGCCTACGAGGTCAAACTTTCGGAGTGTGATTGTAAGTGATTGTAAAACGAGGCGATATTTTCTACGCAGATTTAAGTCCGGTGGTGGGTAGTGAGCAAGGCGGAATTCGCCCTGTGCTTATAGTGCAGAACGATGTTGGCAACAAATATAGCCCAACGGTGATTGTAGCCGCCATTACCAGCCGGATAAACAAAGCCAAAATGCCCACGCATATAGAGATTAAAGGCGACGATTACGGTCTTAGCAAGGATTCTGTTATATTGCTTGAGCAGATACGCACGATTGATAAAAAACGCCTTAAAGAACGTATAGGACATATAGATGAAGCCGTAATAAGTACGGTTAATGAGGCAGTTTCTATATCTCTTGGATTGATGGATTGACATAAGCAGATGCTTAAGAGGAGGACATAATAATGAACAAAAGAAAAATTGCAGGAATACTTGCTGTTTGTTTGGTAGTTGCAGGGATGTTTGCTGTTTTTGCGGCTGAACCCGGAACAGAGGGTGACCCTGTTGTAACACTTTCGTATATTACGGAGAAGGTTATTCCTGATATGTATGAATATATAGACTCTAAAATTTCAGGCAATTCTTCCGGGAATGTATCATCTGGTGTTGCATCGGATGCCACCTCTTTTTCTGTTGTTGAAGTTCCTTCCGGCAGAGAGGTTATCTGTGATGCCGGCTGTGAAATAATACTCCGTGCAGGTAAAGCAAAGGTTATTGCAACGGCAAAGGGCGGTTTAGCTGATACTACTGCAGGGTATGACCTTGCAAATGGTACTCAGGCACCGTCTAACCATCTTATGATTGTTCCCGTTGGCGACGGCAGAGGTGTTTATGCTGATACTGATTGCATACTTATGATTAAAGGAAATTATTCTGTAAAATAAGCATAGATAATCAAAACGGACACGGTGTGTCCGTTTTTTAAGGAGAAAACAAAATGGCAATGGATTCCATAACTGTCCGCGCGCTTACTGTTGAATTAAACGAACTTCTTTCGGGCGGCAGAGTAGACAAGATATATCAGCCGGAACGCGGCGAAATAATTATAGGCATACGTGCAAACGGAATAAACTATAAATTGCTTTTGTGTGCCAATCCGTCTTTTCCGAGAGTACATATAACGGAAACTAAGGCAGAAAACCCTGCCGCACCGCCTATGTTCTGTATGCTTTTAAGAAAGCATCTTTCTGCAGGAAAGATACTTAAAGTGTATCAGCATTCTTTTGAACGTGTTATAAAAATAGATATTGAAAGCCGTGACGAACTCGGTGAATTGTCTGTAAAAACTTTAATTGCAGAAATTATGGGCAAACATTCAAATATAATATTGATTGACCAAAACGGCAAGATAATAGACAGCATATACCACGTGGATATAACGGTAAGCAGCGTAAGGCAGATTCTTCCCGGTCTTATGTACGAAAATCCGCCATCACAAGGTAAAGCAAATCCTTTGGCGGCATCTTGCGAAGATGTTTTACAAAGTTTAGATGACGACAACGAAGCCGCACGTTCTATTGTGAGTAAATATATGGGTATAAGTCCCCTTTCTGCAAGGGAGATTGTATACTGTGCCGGCGGATTGCCTGAGATGACAGTTTCTAAAGATGACATTTCGTTGAAAGAAAAAATAGCCACATCATTCTGCGAGATTTTTGATAAAGTGAAATCCGCCGAATTTATGCCGCAACTGATAGTTAATACAGAGAATAAAAGCCTTATGGATTTTTCTTCTATAGATATTGCGCAGTATGAAAATATGGGAAAAGCCGTTTTGTTTGAAACGATGAGTGAAACTCTTGAAAGGTTTTTTATCGGCAAAGCGACTGCCGCAAGTTTAAAGCAGAAGTCTGCCGACCTTACAAAAGTGGTTTGCATAAATCTTGACCGTTGCCGTAAAAAACTGCAGATAGAAAATGAAACTATTTCCAAAGCGGAAAAGCGGGAAAAATATAAGATTTACGGCGATTTGCTTATGGCGAATCTGTATATGATAGAGCGTGGTGCAAAGCAGGTTACACTCGATAATTTTTATGCAGAAGCAGGAGAAAAAGTAACAATCCCTTTAAAAGAAGATCAAACCGCTGCACAAAACGCACAACGCTATTATGCACGTTATAATAAAGAAAAAACGGCATATGCGCAAACAGTCAAGCAACGTGAGATTAACCTTGCAGAGATAGATTATTTGGAATCCGTTGCCGAGGCAATAGCAAAAGCGGAGACGGGAGATGAAATCAAGCAAATCCGTGATGAACTTGCTGAGCAGGGGTATGTCCGTCTGCGCGGTGTTCAAAAGCGCAAAAAAGAGGAAAAGCCAACGCCAATGCATTTTGTAAGCAGCGACGGATACGATATATATGTCGGCAAGAATAATAAGCAGAACGATTACGTTACTCTAAAACTTTCCCGACCGACGGATATATGGCTTCATACAAAAGGCATACACGGTTCGCACGTGCTTGTAAAAACAGATGACGCTATGACTGTGCCTGACCGCACATATGAAGAAGCAGGAATGCTTGCAGCGTACTACAGTAGGGGCAGAGGTTCTGCATCTGTGCCTGTTGATTATACGGAGGTTTATAACGTAAAAAAACCCTCCGGTGCCAAACCGGGTATGGTTATTTATGTAGATTATAGTACAATGTATGTTACTCCGGAGCAGGAAATAGTGGAAAAATTAGAAAAAAATAATAAAATTTAAAAATTGTATTGATTTTTTGAAAAATCTGTGTTACAATAATTTGCAGTTGATTATTAGAAGGAATATGGAGGTGGAAATTGTGCCGAATATTAAATCCGCAAAGAAAAGAGTAAAAGTTATCGAAACTAAAACTCTCAGAAATCAGATGATTAAAAGCAACTTAAAAACTTGCATAAAGAAATTTGAAGAATATATCGCTAACGGTGATAAAGAAAACGCTGTTGCACTTTGCAGCGAAGTTTATAAGAAGATTGACAAAGCTGTTGCAAAGGGTATTTTCCATAAAAATACTGCTGCAAGAAAAAAATCTCAGCTTGCTACTAAAATCAGCAAAATAGCGTAATTTAAAACGGTGATGAAAATCACCGTTTTTCTTTTTGTGGACTTTCAAAATAAAATGTGATATTATTAAGTAAGAAAACATAAAAAGGAGGTTGTGGTATGGCAATACATTTGGTTTACGGCAGGGCGGGATACGGAAAAACGCACTATATTACTCGGCAGATATGCACCCGTTTTTCAAAAAATCAAAAGTCGGTTCTGGTTGTGCCCGAACAGTATACTCATATTGCCGAGCATAAACTTTTAACTGCCGTCGGTAGTATAAGTGCACAAACGGCAGAAGTAACCTCCTTTAATAAAATGATTCGTCGTATGGAAAAAGAAAAAGGTATAAATGATGTTCTTTCGCCAATGGAAAAGAGTATCATTATGGCAGATGTAATATCGTATACCGACCTTAAATATTTTGAAAATGCCACATCTTCGGCAGGGTTTGCAGATGTGTGTTTAAATCTTGCCTCGGAATTAAAAAAATATTGCATAACACCTCAGCAACTTGATGAAACCAACGAAAAAAACGGCAATGCCCGCCTAAAACTTAAACTTGAAGATATTTCAAAAATATATTCTGAGTATATACGACGTATTTCAGAAAAAGGCTTTGACTCCGACGACGGTGCCTCCGCTTTGGCAAAGAATATATGTGAAGATTGGGATATTGAAGACACTGTGTTCTTTTTTGATGAGTTCACAAGTTTTATTCCTCAGGAAATGGAAATTATAAAGCAGATTGCTTTAAAATCGAAAGATGTTTATATAACATTGTGTACCGATGGTGTTGATGAGGTTTTATTTGCTCCGATTGCTGACACGGCTAAAAAACTGCAACGTATGTGCAAAGATGCAAATATTGAATTCGCTTCCCCCGTTGTACTTAATGAAAATAAAAAGCATGGAAAAGCGATTGCTTTTTTGGAAAAGAATCTTTTTCCGTATCCTAAAGATAAATATGATGACGATTGCCTTGATATAAGCATATTTTCTGCCGCTAATCCTTATGAAGAAGTAGAGCACGTTGCGCAGAATATTCTTCGTCTATGCCGTGACAGCGGCTACAGATACAAAGATATAGGCGTTATATGCAGTGATATAGGCACGTATGCACAGTTTATAAAACCTGTTTTTCAAAAGTACGGAATTTCGTACTTCATAGATGAAAAATCGCCTGTTTTAAATCACGGGATAGTCTCGTTTGTTTTAAACGCCGTTGATATATATTTGAATGATTACAGTAACGAAACCGTCTTTTCGTTTTTGAAGTCGGGATTTTGTGATGCAGATTTAACATCCGTGTATCTTTTGGAAAATTATTGCCGAAATACCAATATGCATAAAAGCACATGGCTTAATGATGAAAAGTGGAATAATCTTATTCAAAAATATGGTGTTTCGGACGAAGAATCAGGTAAACTTTGCAATGTAAGAGAAACTTTTATCAAACCTCTTGCAGATTTTCACGAATCTATAAAGGGCAGACACAGCGTACGTCATATGTGTACGTGCCTTTATGAATACCTTGTAAGTACAGGTCTTACCCGTCATATAGAAGAACGTCTTAAAATTTTTGAGCAGGAAAGAGATGTTCTGCATGGTGAGGAATACGAAAAAATATGGAATATAATCGTCGGTGCTCTTGATGCTTTGACAGATGTTCTGGGAGATAAAACAGTCAATGTTAAAAACTTCCGCACGCTTTTGCAGACTGCTTTTTCGGGCTATTCAATAGGTTTTATCCCAACTTCGCTTGATGATGTTTTTGTGGGCAATATCACCCGCAGTAAGCCTGATGATATAAAGGCGCTTTTTGTACTCGGCGCAAATGACGGTGTATTTCCCGCAACTGCCGTGACGGGCGAACTTATAAACGATAGCGATAAAGCAATCCTTGCCGCTGATGGTATAGAACTTTCTACAGACACTAAAACGAGAGCATTTTTTGAAAGATTTTTTATGTACAGCGCTTTTACTATACCGAGCGATATGCTTTTTGTATTGTTTTCCAGAGCAGACAGTTCGTCAGAAACGCTCAGGCCTTCGTTTGTGCTGTCGGATTTTAAGCGCATTTTCCCCGATTTAACTATAGAGAGCGATGTTTTAGAGGATGCTACCGATTTTGGACAGATGGATTATATTACTGCGCAAATTCCAACTCTGGAGAAAATGACGGAAAAAATAACAGAATATAAGTCAGGCGAAGATGTAAGTTCTGTATGGCTTGACGTGTATGATTATTTTTGTCGTAACTTCGATTTTGGAACAAAACTTGAAAAATACTATTCACACACAAACATTGCACAGAATATAGACCGTGACCTTATGCGTGAATTTATATCGGACGAGTTCTATACAACCATATCAAGGCTACAGAGATACCGCGCGTGCAAGTATTCGTATTTCCTTGAATATATACTGAAACTTAAAGACAATGCGCCGTTCGATATAACTGCAATGGATACGGGATCGTTTGTTCATAGCGTAATCGAAAAACTTTGCCGTAATATGCAAAGTGACGGGTATGGGTTTGACACGGTAACTGATGAATATATATATGATAAAATTGATAAATTCATTGACGATTTTATAAAGCAACTGATGGAAGTAAGTGCATATATATCAAACCGCAAACTCTATCTTATAAAACGATTGCGCGGTGCAATTTTCAAATGTTTCAGCCTTATACGAGCGCATATTGTAAATTCGCAGTTTGAACCTTTGGGGTATGAAATAAAGTTTGGCGAGGGCGAAATTGGGTGCATTGAGTTTGACTTGGGTTCCGGCCGCAAAGCAAAGGTTACCGGTGTTATTGACCGAAGCGACGTATATCATAGCGAAGATGGCGACTATGTGCGTGTTATCGACTATAAAACAGGAAGTAAAACATTTAATCTTACCGATGTGTTTTACGGTCTGGATATTCAACTTTTTGTGTATCTTAATGCGCTTGTTGAAAGTAAGGACAGTTATAAATACGGCGGTGCGCTTTATTTTAAAATAGA
>JAZSBW010000072.1:0-2545 GCA_045602585.1 Clostridia bacterium | reverse complement strand
ACCGCCTGTTTGAAGTGTTGAAAAACACACACCAAACCGCAGATGGCAAGACCTACACAGCAAAAACGGAGACCACCGAGACCGCCGCAGAGTTCAAAGACATTATAAACCGCATTATTAACCTTAATAATATTACTATTGAGATTTGCGGCTCTTGGATTTGGATAACCGGCGATACATACCAACACAGGGAAGTGTTAAAGCATTTGAAATTCAGATTCAGCAAATCGAAGGCGGCTTGGTACTACCATACAGAGGGTTACAGGAAAAGCCACAGCAAGATATATTCGCTTGATGAGATAAGAGACCTTTACGGCTCTGAAACAGTGACCGGCAACCCCAAATTGCAATTACAAGTTGTTTGACCTGAAGGCGGCTGAAATACGCCGCCTTTACTTTTAAATACAGAGTATCAAAAGAAACGTATTTAAAAAAGTATCAAAAGTTACCGAAAAGAAAACCAAAAACAAATTTTCCGTCGTATCAAAACTGACGGTCGATAGATTTAATACAGGAGGAAAATATGATGGCAATTTACGGATATTGCAGAATCAGCACCCAGAAGCAAAGCATTGAAAGACAGATAAGGAACATTCGCAGCCACTACCCCAAAGCAATCATTTTTCAAGAGGTCTACACCGGCACAAAAACGGACGGGCGCAAAAAGTGGGAGCAACTACGGCGCATCGTTCAAGCGGGCGATTTAATTGTATTTGATAGTGTTTCAAGAATGAGCAGAAACGCCGCCGAAGGATTTGAAACATACCAAAAGTTATTTGATGCCGGGATTGAACTTGTATTTCTCAAAGAACCTCACATTAACACCGCAGTATATAAAAAGGCTCTTAATAATCACATTGCAATGACCGGAACAAAGACAGATATTATATTAAAGGCTGTCAACGAATATTTGATGGAACTTGCCAAAGAACAGATTATTATTGCATTTGAACAAGCGGAAAAAGAGGTCACAGACCTGCACCAGCGAACCAGAGAGGGCATAGAGACCGCCAGACTTAACGGGAAGCAGATAGGACAGCAACCCGGCGCAAAACTCACCACAAAGAAAAGCATTGCAGCCAAAGCGGATATTATAAAATACTCAAAGGATTTTGACGGCTCTTTAAATGATTTGGAATGTATGCGAATGATAGGAATTGCCCGAAATACCTATTACAAGTATAAACGAGAACTACTTGCACAATAACACACCGGGGGACAGTTTACATTTGTAGGCTGTCCCGCTTTCTTATATATGGCGGTATGTGCTGCTTTTCACTCTGCCCGATTTAAAATATCTCGATAGTCGATTTTAACCAGCGGTTTGTTGCCGATTTTGTCTGCTGCTTGATATGCGATGTGACCGACAAATCCCACATAGTTAATAGTCATATCGTCGTTAATTGCAAAAATGCTGTCTGCTTCTCTCTGCGTTGGTTTTACACCGTCACGGAACATAAAGCCTTCATTTTCTGCATCCTGCAAAAAACGCTTGCCAATATCAGCAGTTGCAAGGTAAATATAGATTCTGCCGGTATAAGCAGATAACAAGGATTTGATACTCACTATATACACCCCCTTTATTTGACGTTCCATAAAGGGAGCGGGAATAACAAAAAATCACACCCATCGTTACCGGTGGATGTGATTATAACGCAATATTACTCACACCATCGGTCTGACTTTAGCACCTTACCACGTGGCAGGTTGCTGGATGGTCACAGGGTCAGTCCCTCGCATCACTCTTTATGGTTATGTATATATTATAATTTGCGGCTTTCGATTTGTCAATAGAAAATGGAAAAATCACCATTACCATTTGTTTTGATACTTAAATTCAATGTCCCAATCAAAAGCAACTTTATTGATTATGTACTTATCCTTGATATAAACTGCCGGGTCAGAAACATAATCGTGTGGTATTGCCTCAATGTATTTTAAGACCCTACCCGGAAAATGTGTATATGTTCCGCTCAAAAATTCAATACATTCTATGGCTTCACATATATTATCGGCTGAATCATAAATGTGCCTAAAATATGTTTTTCTTAAAGACTCTCCCGAATGTCGCACACTCAAATTACTATTAGCACAGGCACGTAGCAACGATTTGTTTATAGATGTATAGTTTAATTTCTCGCCGGTATTGCCGACAAATATATACTTGCTTCTGTCATTTTCAAAATTTGCGCCATAGGCTTTCTGGAACGCATACAGCAATTTAATAACGGGGAAAGGATATGCAAATTCATATAATATATTCTCCCTGACTATCCTATATCCCCGAACCTCGTTATCTTCATCGAAAACATCACTATATTTAAAATCAAGCAATTCCTTGATTTTAAAAGGTGTACTGATACCGATAGCAATTAGCAGCATATCTCTAAAGTAGCCATACTCACGCAAATTATACGGAGCATCTTGCATTTGAAGTTTGAAGTAGGAAAATATGCTTGATAGTTCATCAGATGTAAACGGATATACATATTTTTCTACACCGGCTACAGTGTTATAAACAAGTTTCATTTGCCGCCCATCGGAG
>JAZSBW010000071.1:0-7092 GCA_045602585.1 Clostridia bacterium | reverse complement strand
ATCTTTTGTAACTATGTTCACTCTTGCGTCGGTACATTGCGCAGATAACTGTACCGCCACAAGCAACTCGTGCGGTGTGGTAAAATCCAAAGAGCATTTTGCATCTGCATAAACCACATTGAATATCTTTTGTATTTCAATAATTTTTTCTTTTTTTGTCATTGATGTTCCACCTCATAATGATATTATACTACATAAATTCATTTTTGGATAGATATTTAACATAAATGTAATTGTAATTTTCACAGATATATGGTATTATATATCTATAAAAATTAAAGGACAGATAATATGCGAATAATTGGAATTGACTATGGCGATGCACGTGTAGGCATTGCAGTAAGCGATCCGCTCGGATTTACGGCACAGGGAATAGAAACCGTTTCCAATAAAGTGTATGCTAAAATGCTTGAGCGTGTTGTAGAAATTATAAAAAGTTATAATGCTGATAAAATTGTAATAGGTTTGCCTAAAAATATGAATGGTACACTCGGCCCACGCGGTGAGATAAGCCAAAAATTTGCAGATGAACTTAAAGAGTATTTTCCCGAAACAGAAATTATTCTTTGGGACGAGCGCTTGTCTACTGTTCAGGCGGCAGGTGTTTTAAACGTTACAAACACACGTGGTAAGGACAGAAAAAATGTTATAGATACTGTTGCGGCATCTATAATTTTACAAAGTTATTTGGATAGTATTTAAAATTTTATATAGAAAAGAGGATTTTATTATGAATAACGAAATGGAAAACAACATCTTAACATTTCAGGATGAAGACGGAAATGACGTTGAACTTGAAATAATCGACGCATTTGAGATAAGCGAAACTCAGTATGTGGCATTAGTTCCCGTTGAAGAACCTGCAGAAGACCAAGAGGAAGAAGTTTTTATCATGCGTATAGAAGAAGATGAAAACGGAGATGATATTCTTATTCAGGTTACTGATGATGAAGAACTTGAAACTGCTTTTGAAACTTTTAAAGAAAGAATGGCAGACCAGTTTGATATAATTGATTAATAAATTGGTTGATAAAACCACTTGAAGCACAAGGCATATTGTGCTATTATATCATTACAGAGGATATCCCTGCTGTGTGCGTGATAGTGAGTAAGAATATTTCAACTAACAACTTTTTATATGGAATTCCGGACGCTGTCTGTGGCTGTAAACCATGACGGGCTTTGCCTGTAACAAGGGAACGTAAAGCAGATGGGAGGAAATCCACCTGTATATACAGGTTAGAAATAACGCTCATACACGGCACGGCGGGGTATTTATATTGGAGTATTTTATGGATAAAGCGTTTTTCAGAACAAGTCTTGTTATTGGTGAAGAAAATATACATAAATTAAACAATTCCACCGTTTGGGTGTTTGGCGTAGGCGGAGTAGGCGGCTTTACCGTTGAGGCTCTGGCACGTGCAGGCATAGGTCATATACGCGCGGTGGATATGGACGTTGTGGATATTACGAATATAAACCGTCAACTTATAGCAACACATTCAACTATTGGAAACATCAAAGTTGACGAAATAAAAAAACGCTGTCTTGATATTAACCCGTTGATAGACTTTTGTGCAATTCACAAAAAGTTTTCGGCAGAAAACGAGAATGAATTCGATTTTTCGGGTGCTGATTATATTGTTGATGCTATTGATATGGTTACTTCTAAAATATTACTCATCGAAAAGTCAATAAAATCAGGTGTGCCCATTATATCGTCAATGGGTACGGGCAATAAAACCGATGCTGCTAAACTTACTGTTTCGGACATATACTCTACTGAGGGGGACCCTCTTGCAAGGGTTATGCGTCGTGAACTCAAAAAACGCGGTATAAAAAAACTTAAAGTTGTATACTCGCCTGAAAAACCTATAGAACAAACTGTGTGTGAGGACGGTAAATCCCGTCCTATAACGGCAAGTGTGCCTTGGGTGCCGCCTGTTGCAGGTTTTATTATTGCGGGCGAGGTTGTTAAGGATATATGTGAATAAAAAATACTGTCACTTCAAATATTAGTAAAAAAGTGTTTGGAGTGTGGTTATGAAGATTAAAAAGAATTTTATTAAAACTGCTCTAATAGGAATTACTGTTGGGCTTTGTAACGGACTTTTTGGCTCAGGCGGAGGAACAGTTGTAGTGCCTGCTATGGAAAAGTTTCTTGATATGGACGAACATAAATCACACGCAACGGCAATAGCGGTTATTTTGCCGCTTACCGTTGTGAGTATGATTTTATATATTTATAAAGGATTTTTTAATTTTCCTCTTGCGTGGCGGGTGTCTGTTGGCGGTGTTGCAGGCGGCGCTGTAGGTGCGGCGATTTTAAAGAAAATTTCGCCGGCGCTTCTGCGTAAGATTTTTGGCGTGTTTATAATAGCCGCCGCTGTAAGGATGGTGTTTTAAATGTTTATTACCATTCTTGCAGGATTTTTTTCAGGTATTGTAAGCGGTATGGGAATAGGCGGAGGTGCAATACTCATACCTATCCTTACTATGTTTTTAGATGTTGGTCAGCAAGGGGCGCAATGTGTGAATCTTGTGTATTTTATACCTACTGCCATAGCGGCTCTTGTTATTCATATAAAAAATAAATCGGTTGATTTTAAAGCGGCTTTGCCTATTATCGCATTTGGAATTATAGGCGCAATTTTAGGCTCGTGGATAGCCGTATATATGTCTGCCGATATTTTAAGAAAGATATTCGCTGTGTTTTTATTCGCAGTAGGAATAAATCAATTTTTCGGTAAAAAGGAGAAATCATCGTGATTGACAATTTGAACTACACCGTTTTTAAAGAATTCATTAAAGGGAAAAAAGTTGCTATAGTAGGTATGGGCGTAAGCAATCTTCCGCTTATAAAGTTTTTTGTTGAACGTGGTGCGTGGGTTATGTGCTGCGACAGAAAACCGCTTGACAAATTCGACAAAAAAACAGCTGATGCATTGAAATCTGCAGTTGTGGAACTTCGTCTTGGCGAGGATTATTTAGACCATTTTAAAGGGTGCGATATAATCCTTCGTTCACCCGGTATACGTATTGACCGTCCCGAATTTGTAAAAGCACAGAAAAGCGGTGCAATTTTAACGAGTGAGATGGAACTGTTTTTGTCTATGTGCCCTGCAAAAACAATAGGTGTAACAGGCAGTGACGGCAAAACCACAACAACTACTCTGATTTATGAAATACTTAAAAAAGCGGGGTATAACTGTTTTGTCGGCGGAAATATCGGCAATCCTCTACTGTACAGAATAGAGGAAATTAGCAAAGATGATGTAGTAGTAGTGGAACTTAGCAGTTTTCAACTGCACAATATGCGTGTCAGCACAGATGTGGCAGTGATAACGAATATTTCGCCTAATCATCTTGATTACCACACAGACTATCAGGAATATATAAATGCGAAAAGCAGTATTTACGCACACCAGACAGAAAAAGACAAACTTGTAGTTAATTTTGATAATGACATAACACGAAAAATTGGTGAGAAAAACGCATTGAGTAAAACGGTGTTTTTCAGTAAAGATAATATCGGTGAAAACAACGTGTATTTGTATAAAGACGTTATTTATTTGGGTGATGAGCCAATTATAAAAACAAGCGATATTAAAATACGCGGTATTCATAATGTGGAAAATTATATGGCGGCTATCGGTGCAGTAGGCGATATGGTAAGCCGTGAAGATGTGCATGATGTTGCGGTTAACTTTGGCGGAGTTGCGCACAGAATGGAACTTGTACGCGAACTTGACGGAATTAAATATTATAACGACTCAATTGCAAGTTCACCCACAAGAACTGCGGCAGGACTTCGTGCGTGCGACAGAAAAGTAATACTTATTGCAGGCGGATATGACAAACATATTCCGTTTGATGGCTTCGGTGATGTTGTTGTCGATTGCGTAAAGCATCTTGTTGTGCTCGGTCAGACGGGACCTGCCATAAAGGAATCAACCGAAAAAGCACTTGAAAAACGCGGTGAGAGTCTGCCGATTACAGAGTGCACTACTTTTGAAGAAGCGGTTTCGGTTGCCCATAATGCCGCTGAAGAGGGCGATTATGTAATACTGTCACCGGCAAGCGCAAGTTTCGATATGTTCAAAAATTTTGAAGAACGCGGAAATCTTTTTAAAGAACTTGTAAATAAACTTTGATACAGGAAGTGATATATTGAATATTACAGATAATATAAAACTGCTTTCCAATCTTCACGGCGTTTCAGGTTATGAACAGTCGGTTGCAGAGGAAGTAAAAAAAAAATTTTTGCAATACTGTGATGAATGCAGTATAGATGCTATGGGAAATGTTATAGGCATAAAAAAAAGTAAAAATCCTAATGAGAAAGTAATGATAGAGGCGCATATGGACGAGATAGGCCTTATCATTACTGATATTGATGAAAAAGGATTTTTATATTTTTCAACAATTGGCGGAATTGATGCCCGTATTATGCTTGCTCAGGAGGTTATAGTTCACGGCAAAAGCCGTCTTACAGGTGTTATAGGTGCTAAGCCACCGCATATTCTCTCTGCCGAGGAACGCAAAAAAACCGTACCTAAGGATAAATTGTATATAGACACGGGATTTAGTGCTGATGAGGTAAAAAAACTCGTTAAAGTCGGCGATACCGCTACTATGAAAAATAAAACCCTGTTTATGCTTGACGGAATGATAAGCACAAAGGCTCAGGACGACAGAACGAGTGTTGCCGCTATAGTTGATGTGTTGAAACAATTAAAGGATACCGACTTGCCGTTTGACCTTTACGCAGTTGCTGCTGTTCAGGAGGAGGTAGGGCTTCGCGGTGCGGGGTGTGCAGCGTATAATATATATCCCGACTTTGCTATTGCTATTGACGTTTGTCACGGAACTTCGCCCGATGCTAAGGATAACACTTTTCCTACAGGCGGAGGTACTGTAATAAGTAAAGGACCGAATATTCATCCTGTGCTGGTTGAGGCGGTTATAAATGTGATGAAAATAAAAGGAATTGATTATTCCATAGACATAGACGGCGGCGATACCGGCACAGATGCAGCGGCTATACAGATAGCAAACAGTGGTGTGCCTACGGTGTTGTTTTCCCTGCCGCTTAAATATATGCACACACCAGTGGAAACTGTTTCTGTAAAAGATGTGCAGGGCACAGCAGATGCAATTGCTGAATTTTTAAAATCTGTTAAAAGGGTAGGTGACGTAATATGCTATTAAAAGAACTTACCCAGATAAACGGCGTTTCAGGATGCGAGAGTGCCGTGCGTAATTTTATTATGGAAAAAATTGCGCTCTATGCAGATGATATAACAGTAGACACTATGGGCAACCTTATAGCCTATAAAAAAGGCACCGGCAAAAGCGGCAAAAAAATTGCTCTTTGTGCACATATGGACGAGGTTGGCTTTATAGTTTCGGGAATAACCGACGATGGATATATTAAATTCAAACCTGTTGGTGGTATTGACGAGCGTATACTGCTTTCAAAACGTGTTTTAGTCGGCAAGGACAAACTTTCAGGTGTGATTGGTATAAAAGCCGTTCATCTTTCAACCCCTGAAGAGCGTGAAGCCGTTGTAAAGCAAAAAGATATGTATATTGATATCGGTGCTAAAGATAAAGAAAGTGCCGAAAAGGTTGTTTCGCTCGGCGATTATATTGCGTTTGATTCAGATTATCTTGAGTTCGGCAACGGAAAAATCAAGGCAAAAGCCATAGACGACAGAGCGGGATGTGCTATTTTGATTGAGTGTATGAAAAAAGATTACACAAACGATATGTACTTTTGCTTTACTGTTCAGGAGGAAACAGGCTTAAAAGGTGCAGCAATAGTTGCCCACCGTTTGCAACTTGATGCAGCGTTTATAGTGGAATCCACTACTGCGGCAGATGTGCCCGGCCTTGAAGAACACGAATATGCAACATCGTTAGGGCTTGGTCCTGCTATAACCGTTATGGACGGAGCGTCTAATTCAAGCAAAGCGCTCAATAACTATATTTTTGACTTAGCAAAAGAAAATAATATTAAATACCAACTTAAAAGAACCGTTTTCGGCGGTAACGATGCACGTGCCTTTGCAACTCGTGGGGGAGCGTGTGCTACGGCTGCGATATCTTTGCCCTGCAGATATATTCATTCACCTGTTTGCGTTGCCGATATGGCAGATTACGAAAGTACATTTTCACTCGTTCACGCTATAGCCGAAAATTCGTGGAAACTTGGAGGTATAATTTAATGGAACTTTTAAAAAAACTTACACAAACTTCTTCTCCCTCGGGAAGTGAAGAAAGTATACGTGATATTATAAAATCCGAAGTGGAAAAGTTTGCAGATGATGTATTTACAGATGCTCTCGGCAGTCTTGTAGTTCATATCAAAGGAAACGGCAAGCGTGCCATGATATGCGCTCATGCAGATGAGATTGGCGTTATGGTAACATTTATTGACGAAAAAGGTTTTCTGCGTTTTGCTCCTGTGGGCGGTCTGGATAAATACTGCTGCCTTTACCAGCGTGTGCGCTTTGCAAATGGTGTTGTTGGTGTGGTCGGATACGAAGAAGCGATAGAGGATATGAAAGAACTCAAACTTTCAAATATGTATATAGACATCGGCGCTAAAAATAAGGAAGAGGCAGAAAAAATTGTGTCTGTAGGTGATATGGCGGTTTTTTCGGGCGATTTGGAAACTGCGGGCGACCATATAATTTCCAAAGCGCTTGATAACAGAATAGGTGTGTATATTTTGATAGACGTTATAAAACACATCAAAAATTCACCTTATGATTTATACTTTGTGTTCTCATCACAGGAGGAGGTTGGCTTGCGTGGGGCAAAGGGCACAGGATTTGACATTAATCCCGATGTTGCTCTTGCCGTAGACGTTACCGATACGGGTGATACGCCAAATTGCAAGCGTATGGCTGTAAAAATGGGTGATGGTGCATGCATAAAAGTTATGGATAAATCTGTTATATGCTCTAAATCGGTGCGTGATTGCCTTACAGATGTTGCTGAAGCAAATGATATAAAAGTCCAGTACGAAGTGCTTGATTGCGGGGGTACAGATGCCGGCGCTATGCAACTTACCCGAGGTGGTGT
>JAZSBW010000070.1:0-3074 GCA_045602585.1 Clostridia bacterium | reverse complement strand
AATGCACTTTTCAAAAGGAATGGTGACAAATGAAAAATTTTGAATTATTTAAAAAATTGCGTTTAGAAAAAAAGGCCTTGTATATTTTCCTTTCTGTTGGAATACTTATTTTAATATTAAGCAATATGTTTGCTAATTCAAATGACAAAAATATCAACAAATCAGAACCAACCAATATTATATCAAAGGAAAATGATGAATTAAGACTGGAAAAAATACTTTCTAAAGTGCATGGAGCAGGAAAAACTGATGTTATGATTACATATGACACTGGAATTGAGAAAGTTACCATTCAAAACAGTAAAATCAGTAAGTCGTCTTCCAATGATACAGAGAAATCAGGAGAGGAGGAAACAACAAACGAAATTTCTGAAGAACGCCAAACTGTTATGAATGGCAGTGGCAATTCTCAGACACCTTTTATCACAAAAGAAGTAAATCCGCGAGTACGTGGTGTTTTAGTTGTGGCAGACGGCGCAGGCGATGAAACTGTACGATATAATTTAACAAATGCCGTTGCAGCAGTTTTAGATGTACCGTATTACAGAATACAGGTGTTAAAAAAATCAAATTAATATACAGGAGGAATAGCAAATGACTGTTTTACACAAAAAACAAATTGTTTTAGGAGCACTTATAGTTATGGTAGGAGTAGCAGGATATCTTAACTGGAAATATGAGGGTACAACTTCGCCTGATTCTCAAACAACCGTAACAATATCCGAGGAAAGTGAAAACACACCCCTCGGAGAAGCAACAATGGTTGGGAAAACAGATTCAAATTATTTTATGAATTGCAGAAACAACAGAGAAGTGGTTCGTTCAAAAGCAATGGAAATATTAAAATCAACTATTGATAATCCGAATTCTTCTCAAGAAGCAAAATCAAAAGCAGAAAAGGAAATGCTTAGTATAAGTAATAATGTTGAAGCGGAAGGTAATATAGAAAACTTGATAAAAGCAAAAGGATTTGAAGATGTGGTTGTTTTTATTAATGACAATAATATTACTGTAACTGTCAAATCTCAAGGACTTACAGCACCAGAAACTGCTAAAATTAAAGACATAGTTATTGAAGAAACAGGAAATAATAATATAAAAATAGTTGAAGTTAAATAAAAAGTGTGGTATACTAATCTCATGATAATCATTTGGGAGGTTGTTTTTGATGGAAAATATTTTCGAAAACGGTAACATAAAGATTTCGGATGAGGTTATATCTACTATTGCAACTATTGCTGTTTCAGAAGTAAACGGTGTTCACGGCATGGGGGGAACCTTAGCCGGAGATATAGTTGAAAAATTCGGCAAGAAAACTATGACTAAAGGCGTAAAAGTAACATTAGAATCTGATGAAGTTGTATTAGATTTGAATGTTGTGCTGAAATATGGTGTTAGAATTCCTGAAATTGCTTGGAACATTCAGGAAAATGTAAAAAAATCAGTTGAATCTATGACTGGCCTTACTGTAACTAAAGTTAATGTGCGTATTGTCGGAATTGAATTAGATAAGGATGAAAAAACAACTGAGTCTTCTACCGAAGATGTGTCTGAAGAAAATAAATGATAAAAATTCTGCCCCTGATTGATTTTTTTGTCAATCAGGGGTTTATTTTTTTAAAATTTTATATTATAATGTAAATATATGCTTGTATTTTAACTTTCGGAGGAAAAAACATGAGTAGACGAGAAGCACGTGACACTGCATTTAAATTAATATTTGAAATTCCTTTTCATGGTTGCAATTACAAAGACAGAATTGATTTCTTTATCGAACACATTGATGTAGAACTATCTGATAGTGATAAAGATTATGTTAAAAAATGTGTTTCTGTTTGTTTTGAAAATCTTTCTAACATTGATGATAAAATTATACCTTTACTCAACAAATGGACACTTTCGAGACTACCCAAAGTTTCTCTTTCTGTATTGCGACTTGGCGTTGCTGAAATGGTATATTTTGATGAAATACCATATCAGGTTTCAATTAACGAGGCTGTTGAACTTGCAAAGGAATACGGTGATGATGATGCACCGGCATTTATAAATGGTGTTCTTGATAAAATTGCAAAGCAATAATATTTGGAGGCAATTATGGCAGTAGTTACAGTAAGCCAACTGAATAACTATATGAAGCGTTATATTGATAATAACGTTCATCTTACTAATTTGTATGTCAAGGGCGAAATTTCAAATTATAAAAAGCATTATTCCGGTCATATCTATATGACTTTAAAAGATGAGGGCAGTGCAATTAAAGCGGTAATGTTTAAATGGAGTGCATCTTCACTTAAATTTGATATAGAAAACGGAATGTGTGTAATAGCATGCGGAAAAGTTTCTGTGTTTGAACGCGACGGTCAATATCAGTTATATATAGATTCTATGACTCCAGACGGAGTAGGAGAGTTGTACGTTGCATATGAACAACTTAAACAAAAACTCGAAAAAGAAGGGCTTTTTGAATCTTCTTCAAAAAAGCCAATACCCACATACCCTCGTCGGATAGGTGTAGTTACATCTCCAACCGGTGCAGCAGTACGAGATATTATAAATGTAATTACCAGACGATATAATTTAGCGGATATTTATATATATCCTGCACAAGTTCAAGGCATAGGTGCTGGGGAATCGGTCGCTAAAGGGATTGATTTTTTTAATAAAAATAATCTTGCCGACGTGCTTATTGTTGGAAGAGGTGGAGGCTCTATTGAAGATTTGTGGGCTTTCAATGAAGAAGTAGTTGCACGTTCTATTTTTAATTCAAAAATACCCGTAATTTCTGCTGTCGGTCATGAAACGGATTTTACAATTTCTGATTTTGTTGCGGATTTAAGAGTACCAACGCCTTCTGCAGCAGCGGAGATGTCAGTACCAAATGCACTTGAATTACGTTCCAACTTACAAATGACCTCTGCCAAATTACTTACGCTTTTAGGCAGACTTTGTGATGCTAAGCGTCAAAAATTAGACAAATTGATTGCTAATCCGGTTTTATCTGATTCCCCCTCATTACTTGCGGAAAAACGTATGATTATAGATTGCTTATATAAAGAATGTTTTGACTTATATCA
>JAZSBW010000069.1:0-3330 GCA_045602585.1 Clostridia bacterium | reverse complement strand
ACCGGCGAGAACATCTGTCCGGCGCCCTTTATTGCAGACACCTCGGCACTTTCACCGTAATCGGATTTTCTCTTGTATATATTTTCTATAACAACAACTGCGTTATCCACCAGCATACCAACACCAAGTGCCAGACCGCCGAGAGATACAACGTTTAACGACATTCCGGAAAAATACATACCAACAAATGTGGTTATAACCGATACAGGCATTGTTACACCTATAACGAGTGAAGTTTTAATATTACCAAGAAACAGCAGTAATATTATAATTGCTAAAAGTGCGCCTGTTACGGCATTGCTTGCAACAGAACTTATGGCATCTTCAATAAAACTTGCCTGCTCCATTGTCATATTATATGTAAACTTAGGATTTTTTTGTTTTACTTTTTCAAGAGCATCTATTACTCCGTTTACCACATCGACAGTATTGGCATCCGACTCCGCCGTAACGGTAACTGATATGGCATTTTCACCATTGAGTCTTGCAAAGTTAGAATAATCGGAGTATGTATCTTCAACTTTTGCAACATCTTTTAAATATATTATCTGCCCCGTTGCAGTATTCAGCGGAACATTTTCAATATCTTTTACAGAAGAAAACTTACCCAACGCCCTTACCGCCAGATTTTTGTTCATACCTTCGGTAGTGCCTGCGGGCATATTCATATTCTGCGCTGCAATCGATGACGCTATGGAAGATACCGCCATATTATATCCGTAAAGTTTTTCGGGGTCAACCTCAACCTCTATAATTCTGTCCCTTGCACCGGCAATACTGATAGACGCAACACCATCTACAGATTCCAACTGACTTTGCAGATTGTCTTCTACAAACTTTTTTGTTTGAATAAGGTCATAACCCTCGTAACTTATGCTCATCATTGCAGACGGCATCATAGTCATATCTAGTTTCATAACCATAGGCTCTGCACAGTTTTCGGGCAGATAATCCTCTATAAGGTCAATTTTATCATCCATATCGGTTACTGCTTTATCCATATCGGTACTTGCCGCAAACGATGCCATAACAACAGATGTTCCCTCGGAGGATTGGCTCTGCACCGTATCGATACCCGAAACAGAACTTATTGCGCCCTCAATTGTTTTCGTTACAAGCGATTCCACCTCTGACGAACCTGCGTTTGAATACGAAGTATATACCAATGCGTAGTTCATTTCCATTTCAGGCATAAGTTCTATGGGAAGCATCGAAAGTGAATACAAACCTATTACAACAAAAATCAGTATTACCATTGTTACGGCAATAGGGCGTTTAACGGAAATTTCGTGTAGTTTCATTTTAATACCCCTATTCTTCTACTATTCTGATTTTCTTGTTATTTTCGGAAATGTATTCCTTACCGTCTACGATAATTTTATCACCTGAATCAATACCTGCAAGTATTTCTGTAAACTCATCATTTTCTATACCTAATTCAACAGTTCTTTTTTCAGCATTTTCCCCGTTTGCAATATATACATAATATCCGTCATCATCAGACTGCATTATCGCGGCAGACGGAACGGTAATACCGCCTGTACTGCTTTCTGTTACAAGAGTAAGGTTTGCCATCATACCCTCTTTCAAACTGCCGTTCTCGTTAGGTATGGCAATTTTAACGGCATAAAGACCCGTAGCGGAATTTTTCACAGGGTTAAAACTGCTTACAGTTCCCTCTATATTTTCAAGTTTTGCGCTGCTTACATTTACAGTTGCTTTAGTTCCCACTGTAATCAAGGGAATAACAGATTCTGTTACATTGATTGCCACCTCAACAGAAGATGTGTTTGTTATTGCAAATATTGCCATACCGGCTGAAACCATCTGTCCTTTACTTACATTTTTCAGCGAAACATATCCGGAAATAGGCGCTGTAACGGTGCAATTGGCAAGGTTGTTAGCCGCTATATCCATAGCCGCCTTTGCCTGTGCTATAGCGGCAGATGCACTTTCAACACCCGCTTTTGCAGAGTGCTCGGATTCATTTGCTACAACATTTTTTGTAATATCATAATTTGACTTAGCGCTGTCATAATTAAGTTTTGCGTTTTCAAGATTCGTTTTATATGTATTAAATTCCATCTGGCTTATTGCACCCATATTATACAATGCACTCTGCTTATTATAAATATCAAGCGCATTATCGTATGCAATTTTTGCACTATTGAGCGCCACTTCAAGTTGATTGATGGATTGCTGAGTGCTGCCGCCAGTTATACTGTTGTAGTTTGCTTCCGCACTTTTTTTGCCGGAAACTGCGCTATTGTATGCCGCACGCGCCTGATTATATGCCAACTGATACGAAACGGCATCTATTGTAAGAAGTGTGTCACCGGCTTCTACAAAGTCGCCCTCTTTAACTGCTATATATGTAGCCTCACCTGAAACTTTAGCCGCAACAGACGCACTTTCAGCACCGATTATCTGTCCCGTATAGTCTGCGGTGGCATTTATATCGTCGGCAGAGGCAGTATGTACCGTTACGTTTATTGCATCACTTATATCTTCACTTGAGGTTTCTTTTGAGCAACTGCACATCACTGTACACATACACACAGAAAGCACAAGTACACAACATCTTTTAAATAAATTCACGTTCATATCACTCCTCCGCATTATAAACCAACAGAAATCTCTGCACGGTATTTTTCAATTGCCATTTTGTAACTCAATTTAGCGTTTTCAAGTTTTATATTTTCGCTCAGATGCTCGTTAAGCGACTGAGTAAGGTCTGAGTTGGTAATCATACCGCTTTCAAACTTAACTTTATTTATTTCATACCTTTGTTTTGCAATATCAGCAGATTTTTCTGCAATAGCAAGACTATTTGCACAGTTCAAAACATTGTTATAAGTATTTTTAATTGAAAGCGCTATAAGTTTACTGTTGTTTGTATATGAATGTTCCTTTGCTACATAATCGCTGTACGCACTTTGATATTTAGCGGTAGATTCACCAAGCCCCTCGGTGTAGTCAAAATACTTCTGCGCCATCTGATAATTCATTTTAAGAGCACTGACATCATAACGGCTGTCCATTGCCTTTTTAATATCTTCATCAGCATTTGCGGAAAACTCCTCATAATATATTTCATTTGTAAGATTCAAATCACAATCTTCATCATCCAACTGAAGTTGGATTTTAAGATTGTCCTTTGCAATATCAGCATTTCTGACATACGTGTCATAAGTGTTTTTTACGCTTTCTACGCTTAATACGGCATTGTCTAAATCAATCCGTGCAATCATACCCAGTTCATAGCGTTTTGTAACATTATCAAGGTTATCCTTAGCAAGTTCGCACGCATCTTTCGCTATATCACACAAT
>JAZSBW010000068.1:0-1565 GCA_045602585.1 Clostridia bacterium | reverse complement strand
GAGAAAATTTTAAACAGAAACTTTCATTTCTGTTTAAAAAA
Source organism: Clostridia bacterium (assembly GCA_045602585.1). Classification (GTDB taxonomy): domain Bacteria; phylum Bacillota; class Clostridia; order UMGS1810; family UMGS1810; genus SIG455. The sequence continues at coordinate 1,524 of JAZSBW010000068.1, read as the reverse complement.
TCATTTTTTCAATCCCTCTAAAAAGAAACTCATTCCGTAACGGAAATACTGGACCGCCTCGTCTTTTGTAAAGCGGCGGCAAATAGCGTCAGCATTGAATCCGCGCGAAAAGCACCATATAGAATAACTTAATGCATCAGCATCAATATCACTTTTTATAAGGTCTTTATTTTTGGCATATTCAACAAGTTTTTTAATCTCGTCTTTCCACCAGATGTAGTTGGTGTCATTTATGGAATCGTACTCAAATGCGTACTGGCTGAACTGCTCACGTATGTCATAAGTAGCAATAAGTACCTGAGTAAGAACATCGAGCACATATTCAAAAAAATCTTTCTTTTCGTCATACTTTTGGGCAAGGCACTCACGCATCTGCATAACGGTGTTTGCATAAACAATTTCAAGCACTTCGCCTATATTGTGAAATCTATTATAAAAAACCCTGTTTGTTATCTCAAGCTCGCGTAAAATTTTGCGCACAGTAAGATTATGTGCGCCCTCAGAGGTAGCAATTTTAGTTGCGGAAGCGATTATCATATCCGACATTTCGTCATTTATCATCACGATATCTTTATTTGCCACAAAAAGCACCTCCGTTCAGCACACCATGTGCTGAAAATATTATACCACACACTTATTTTAATTGTCAACAATTTCCTAAAATTTTTATTCCACAAAAAAAGATGCCCTGAGGCATCTTTTTAAATTTTAATACTATTACTCTGCTGCAACGGGCTCGTCAGATGGAAGAGTCATTGCAGGAGAGCCTGCTTTAACAACAATTACAGACGGATTGTTAATGGGGGGAAGGCTCATTGTCATAGCCTCACCATAAGTAATTTTTAAAGTAAGACCTTCTTCAAGTTCTTCAAACTTAACAGTTTTACCTTCTTCGTCTGTGATGGTTGTTTCGTCGCTGATGTTAAGTACAACAGTACCCATAACGATATCATTAACAGTAATCTGCTTTTCTTCAGCATTTACAGATTCAACCAAAGCAACATTTTTAAGTTCAGCATCAAATATTTTGATTGAGCCGTCAGCCTCAATTCTGTACGCACCGTTTAAAACCTGATTAACAAACTCAGCGGGAACAAATGTAACACCATCAATAAGGATGGGCGCTGTGCCGAGCATCATAGGAGCAGTTTTAGAGAATGTGTAGCCATCTTCAAAAGCACTCATTGTTACATAAACAGGGCCTTTTGTTAAAATAATTGTACCTGTTTCACCCTGCCACTCAACATTAAAACCTAATGTTTCGGTAATAGCACGTAAGGGAAGCATCAGCACGCCTTCGTTTTCAAAAGGAACGGGAGCGTCAATTTCAGCGCCGTTTACGTTGATTTTGAACTCAGGTGTAATCATTTTTGTGGCAATCTGATTTTCGGTTACTACTTTGTTGGGGTCGTACTCAGCAAAACTTGTTACTGAAGATGCAGCCAAAACTGCGGTTGCGGCTATAACAGCCAATGTTTTTTTAATCATAATTATGTACCTCTCTTGTTTTTATTTTTTTGATTT
>JAZSBW010000067.1:0-5133 GCA_045602585.1 Clostridia bacterium | reverse complement strand
CAGTACAGAGAACTGCAATCATTCTCACAATTTGGCTCAGACCTTGATGCTGATACAAAAAGCCGTTTGAGAAAAGGTGAAAGAATCGTTGAGGTGTTAAAGCAGGGAAGATCTAATCCTGTAACTGTTGAAAACCAGGTATATATTATTTATGCCGTTATTAACAACTATCTTGATGATGTAGAACTTTCTGACGTTTCTATGTATGAAAAGCAATTGTTTGAATATATCAATGAGTCACATCCTGAAATCACTAAGGAAATTGTGTCTACGGGCGCACTTTCGGATGATGGTATGACAAACCTTGATAATACAGTAAAAACTTTTACAGAGCGTTTTTTGAAATTACACGCAAAGAGGTGAATGACTGATGGCTGGCGGTTCTATGAAGGATATTAAACTCCGCATTAAAAGTATACAGGGCACGCGCCAGATTACTAAAGCGATGCAACTGGTTGCATCTTCTAAGTTGCGCCGTGCCAGAGAACGTATGGAACTTTCGATTCCATATTCAAAAACATTTAATGAGATTATAAATAAATTTTCAGCGAGTGCAGACAGGGGAGATAGCATATTCTTTTCCGGCAGAGAAGTTTCTAAAGTTTGTCATTGCGTTATAGCGGGCGATAGGGGCCTTGCCGGCGGATACAATTCTAACGTGTTTAAAGAAGTTATGCGTCATATATCTGAACATAATTATGAAACTAAGATTTTTCCTATAGGAAGAAAAACAGTAGAATTTTTTAAAAAACGTTCGGAATTAATTAACGAATCGTTTGCAACTGCTGCCGATATCAGTATTGGTAATTGTTTTGAAATCGGAAAGATGCTTACTGAAATGTATTTGAATAGTGAGTTCGATGAACTATACCTTACCTATACTCATTATAAAAATGTTTTGCATCAGGAACCGGTAACTATTAAAATTTTTCCGTTACCCCAAAACACTGATGAAAAGAGAACACAATTAGAATGCGAGCCTTCTTTTGCTTCAACTGTAAAGGCTGCAATGCCATCGTATGTGGCATCTGCAATTTATACTGCTGTTGCACAGTCATATGCAAGTGAACTTACTTCAAGACAGAACGCTATGGATACCGCCACAAGTAATGCGGACGAAATGCTCAGTGAGTTACAGTTGCAGTATAACCGCGCTCGTCAGGCAGGTATTACTCAGGAAATTACCGAAATTGTGGCAGGTGCTAATTCATAATGAAACGAAAGTTAATCCTGTACGCTAAAAATGGAAAGGTTTTTGTAATATGAATAATAAAGGAACAGTAATTCAGATTATAGGTCCCGTTGTTGACATTCGTTTTGATGAAGGTCAGCTTCCGGCACTCAAAAATGCTATTGAAATACCAAATGGAGATGCTACAGTGGTTGTTGAAGCAGCATCTCATCTTGGTGATAATATTGTACGTTGTATTGCAATGAATTCAACTGATGGTCTTAAACGCGGATTAGACGCGATAGACACAGGCTCAGGTATTAAAGTTCCCGTGGGTGATGCTACTCTTGGAAGAATATTCAATTTGCTTGGTGAACCAATTGATGAACTTCCTGCGCCTGAGGTTGAAGAAAAATGGAGTATCCATCGCAATCCTCCGTCTTATGATGAGCAGGAAAGCACAACTGAAATACTTGAAACAGGTATTAAAGTAGTTGACCTTATTGCTCCGTATGCAAAGGGCGGTAAAATCGGTCTTTTTGGCGGTGCGGGTGTTGGTAAAACAGTTCTAATTATGGAACTTATCAATAACGTTGCTAAACAGCATGGTGGTATTTCTGTATTTACCGGTGTCGGAGAGCGTACTCGTGAGGGTAACGACCTTTATAACGAAATGAAAGAATCAGGCGTTATAAATAAAACTGCGTTGGTATATGGACAGATGAACGAGCCGCCGGGAGCACGAATGAGGGTTGCTCTTTCCGGTCTTACTATGGCGGAGTATTTTCGTGATGCACAAGGACAGGACGTTCTGCTTTTTATTGATAATATTTTCAGATTTACTCAGGCAGGTTCTGAGGTTAGTGCGCTTTTAGGCAGAATGCCGTCTGCTGTTGGCTACCAGCCAACCTTGGCTACTGAAATGGGTGCTTTGCAGGAGAGAATCACTTCTACAAAGAAAGGTTCAATCACGTCTGTTCAGGCGGTATATGTACCTGCCGACGACTTGACAGACCCTGCGCCTGCAACAACTTTTGCACACCTTGATGCTACAACCGTACTTTCAAGAAATATTGCTTCATTGGGTATATACCCTGCGGTTGATCCGCTGGAATCAACTTCGAGAATACTTTCTCCCGAAATTGTTGGTCAGGAGCATTACGAAACTGCAAAAGCAGTTCAGCATATTTTGCAAAGATATAAAGAACTTCAGGATATCATTGCAATTATGGGTATGGACGAACTTACTGAAGAAGACAAAATTATTGTAAACCGAGCAAGAAAAGTTCAGAGATTTTTATCTCAGCCATTCTCGGTTGCGGAACAGTTTACAGGGATGCAGGGCAGATACATCCCCCTTAAAGAAACCATACGCGGATTTAAAGAGATTGTTGAAGGTAAACACGATGATTTGCCCGAATCAGCTTTTCTGTTTGCCGGTACTATTGATGAAGTTATTGAAAAAGCCGCTAAGGAAAGCAAATAACGGAGGGCAATATGTCAGAATTCAAATTAACTATTGTAACTCCCGATGGTGTAGTGTATGATGGGCTGGCAAACTCTGTTACAGTGCGTACAACTACAGGAGATGTCGGGATTTTGAAAGGTCATGCACCGTTTGTTGCGCCGCTTGCTGTAGGGCAGGCACGTATAAAAATAGGTAATGATTATAAAAATGCATCTTGTATAGGCGGCGTTATCAGTGCCGATAAGGAAGAAGTCAGAATTGCTGCTAATGCATTCGAGTGGGCAGATAATATTGATGTTGTGCGTGCTGAAAAAGCCAAAAGCGAAGCCGAAAAGATTATAGGCTCATCATCCGATATTGCACAACTTGATAAAGCAAAGGGGAAACTGCTTCGTGCTATTACAAGAATAAATGTTGCTAATAATAAATAAAGGAGGATATTAAAATGGAATTTAAAGGTTCTAAAACAGAAAAAAATCTTATGGAGGCATTTGCCGGAGAAAGTCAGGCAAGAAATAAGTATACTTATTTTGCATCTGTTGCTAAAAAAGAAGGCTATCAGCAGATAGCCGCTATATTTGAAGAAACTGCAAACAACGAAAAAGAACACGCAAAACTTTGGTTTAAAGCACTTGGTGAACTTGGCAATACGGCAGAAAACTTGCTTCATGCTGCTGAGGGTGAAAACTATGAGTGGACTGATATGTATGACAGATTTGCTAAAGATGCTGAAGAAGAAGGCTTTGCTGAACTTGCAGCACAGTTCCGTCTTGTTGCTAAAATTGAAAAAGCGCACGAAGAACGCTATCGTGCACTTTTGAGCAATGTAGAGATGAATAAAGTATTTGAAAAGAGTGAAGAAATCATGTGGGAATGCCGCAACTGCGGTCACCTCGTTATTGGTAAAAAAGCACCTGAACTTTGTCCTACATGCGCTCATCCACAGAGTTTCTTTGAAGTAAGAAAAGAAAATTACTAATACATATGAAAATGTATGAGAAGAATGTATGGACAGAGGATAAATTAATAAATACTTTAGCGGCATACTGTGTGTGCCGCTTTTTGTGATTGTAAAATTTGGAGGAAACAGCATTGAACGCATATGATTTTGATAAAACCATATATAATGGCGACAGTACTCTACACTTTTATTTTTACTGTTTAAAGCATCAGCCTAAAATATTAAAATGGCTTCCGTATCAGGCTTGGAGTTTTTTGAAATATATGATTGGTATTTACACAAAAACCCAGTTTAAAGAACGTTTTTACAGATTTTTTAAAAGCATAGATAATATAGAACAGACTGTTGAAGATTTCTGGGATAAAAAAATATGCAATATAAAAGTTTGGTATCTTAAAAACAGTAGGGAAGATGATTTGATAATTTCTGCATCACCCGATTTTTTGTTGCGTCCTGCAATACGCCGCTTAAAACTAAAAAACCTGATTGCTTCGCGTGTTGACCTGCATGATGGCAAATATACAGGGCTTAACTGCTGGGGTGATGAAAAAGTAAAGAGGTTGCGTGCTGAATTTGGTGATATAGAATATGACTATTTTTATTCAGATTCTTATTCCGATACACCGCTGGCAGAACTTGCCAAAATAGAAAGTTTTATTGTAAAAGGCGAAAAACTTGTGCGCTGGGAATAAACATAAAAGTGACGGTCAACTGCGACCGTCACTTTTTTAAATTATTCACTAATATCAAAGTTACTTTTTAATTTTTTAATTGCTTTCTTTTCTATTCTTGATACATATGATCTGCTTATGCCAAGCATTTTAGCGATTTCTTTTTGTGTAAGTTCGCATCCGTTTATAAGACCGTATCTTAATTCGATTACTTTTTGTTCACGTTCAGGCAGAATATCTTTCATACATTGATATAATTTTTTGATTTGAAATTTAAGATTCACTTCGTCAAATATGCTTTCGTCATCGTTGCTTAGTTTGTCAATAAGTGTTATTTCGTTTCCATCTTTGTCTTTTCCTATCGGGTCTTGCAAAAGAACCTCGTTTCTTGATTTTTTTCCTGAACGTAAATGCATACGAATTTCGTTTTCAATACATTTACCGGCATATGTAGCCAATCTGGTGCCTTTGTCGGGGTTAAATGTTGTAATCGCTTTAATAAGGCCAATAGTACCTATAGAAATTAAGTCGTCAGTATCATCGTGAGTAATGGAATACTTTTTAACCACATGTGCTACTAATCTCAGATTTCGTTCTATCAGTATATTTTTTGCATTCCTGTCGCCGTTTTTGTACTGCTCCAGATACATTCGTTCTTCGCTTGGTTTTAAAGGTGATTGAAAAGAGTTTATGTTTGTTACGTATGACATCAGAAAGAACGTATTTGCAAGCATTGTAAAAAAGGAGTTTAACAGCAGACCGAACATACATGCACCTCCGAAAGAATTATACACCTTAGATTATATGTTGTTTCTTTATGTAATGTGCCTGTCTGTTTTTAAAAATAAGTGTTGATTTTTTT
>JAZSBW010000066.1:0-2310 GCA_045602585.1 Clostridia bacterium | reverse complement strand
GATGTCATATCCTGTTTGCTTTGCCAACAGCCAAGTCAATTTCTTTTCGTCTCATAATGTGTTTTTTGTTGACGTAGTCAACGTCTGAAAGTAAATAGATGAAGAAAAGTATGTAGTATTGTTTCGATACAAAGATAATATATTTATTTTATTACTTGCAAATATTTTTGCAACTTTTTTTCATATATTTTTATTATTTTCTGTAACTGATTATAAAACAAACATTTGAAAAATAGATTTTTTTTTGTCAAATATTGTTTTTATTTTTGTCCAATAAATATTTTACTATTATGAAAGACATTAGGGAGTACATTAAGGAGAAAGGCGGCACGATTGTAGGGCTTGCCAAGTTTATGGGCGTATCAGTGCAGACGGTACACTATCATTTGAACAGAGGCGAGGAAATGAGCGTTTCGGAGATTCACAAGATTTGCGACTACCTCAAAGGCGACATTAGAGACTTATTCCCATCAGAAAGTGCGTCCGTAAATTGTCCGTGTTGCGGTGCAAAGTTACAGGTAGCCATAACGGAGGTAAAATAAAAAAAAAGTAGGTAAAAAAGTAGGTAATTTTTTGTAAATTACTGATAATTAAATTCATAATGATTTCCGTTGATAATATCAAGGGGGTTTTTGGCGGTTTTCTGCGGTTTGTTGAGGTTTACAAAATCATTATAAGACAGGGGATTACGGCAAATTGAAATTTTGTCGGTTGTGTTTGGTTTTCAAAAAAAAGTAGGTAAAAAAGTAGGTAATAAGCGTATGGCGTTTTTTATTGACAGGCGCAAGGTCAAAAAGTCGGGGGAGTGTCCTATTTGCGCAAAGATTCACAAATTCGGTTTTTCTTTCTCTACAACCGTAGGCTACTCGATACACCCCGAAAAGTGGAACGATGAAACAAAGAGAGTGAAAAAAGGCTGTTCCAACTCTGACGGATTCCAGTACTACGAAATAAACGGACACCTCAACGACATAGAGGCGTATTTCAGCCGCTGGGAGTGCAAGCGGTCGGGATTCTCTGCCAAGAGCATAAAAGACGAATACAGGCGTGTTTTCTGCGGCCAAAAGCAAACAAAGGACTTTTCAGCCGTTTATGATTTGTTTTTGAGGGACATTGAAACGAAGATTGCGGATAACACTTACAAGTCCTACGAGAGAATTAGAAACAAGGTTACAGGCTTTTACAAGTCGCCAGGACTGTCATTTTTCAATTCGTCGGGGATTGCTGATTTTGTCGGCAGAATGTTTGCGGACGGTGAGCGAAACACGGCAGTAAGGCAAAATGTCGTGTGTCTGTTTTCTTTCCTGCGCTGGTGCGAGAGAAACGGACACCTCAACGACAGCGATTATGAGGCGTATAAGTTTGATTTCCCGAAAGTAAAGAGCAATGAAATAATTTACCTCACGGATGAGGAACTTAAAAAGGTGGTAGGGTACGAGGCGAGCGGTATTCTTGAACTGGTTAGGGATATATTTGTTTTTTGCTGTTTCACTTCTTTGCGTATATCAGACGCTTTGTCGTTGAGGCGGTCGGACATTTCAAACGGCAGAATAAAAATCATAATCAAGAAAACAAGCACCGCCGTAACGATAGAACTGAACGAGTATTCAAAAAAGATATTTGCAAAATACAATGATTTCGGATTCCGTGAAAGGCTTTTCCCCCCTATTGCGGAGGTTACAATCGTGAGGAACATTAAAAGGCTTTGCCGGCTGTGCGACATTGACACGCCAGTTTCTTTCAGTTACTTTGTCGGAAATAAAAGGGTTGATTTGACACGCCCAAAATATCAACTGATGGGGACGCACACGGCACGCCGCACCTTTATAGTTCGTGCGTTGAGTATGGGCATACCGCCGAGCGTTGTAATGAAATGGACGGGACACACAAACTACAATTCAATGAAGCCCTACATAGACATTACAGAGCAAGCGAAATCTGAGCAGATGAAAAAGTTTGACGCACCGCTGTAATGTTATGTAACTTCGCCTACAACCCCGATAAACAGGGCGGTTGAGGTGGTTTTTAGCACCAAAAAAGTGGCTAAAAAGTGGCAAAAAATTACATTCACCCCCCAAAAAGTTACATAAATATTACATTTAAATGTTTGAAATTCAATAAGTTATGTTCATTATGGATATGTAACCTGTATTTTAATAAAAAAAATCAGCAAAAAGTGGGGTAGATTACATAAAAGTTACATAAAAAATATATATAAAATATTGATAATCAATAATATATATAAAAATCAATATAAAAAATGTAATTTTTTTATGTCTAAAATAAAAAAATATTTAATATATATATATT
>JAZSBW010000065.1:0-3929 GCA_045602585.1 Clostridia bacterium | reverse complement strand
CCATGCTCCCATAAAAAAAAGCACAAACTTAATATATTCAACTACGCCATCGTGAAAAAATGCAATGATCAAACCAAAAAGAAAAAAAACGACATAAATTTTCATATCAATAGAAAATATTTTTTCACAGATATCTTCTTTTAAATCACTTAAAAAGTCCTGTATTTTATTTTTGATTGAGTATCTTTCGCTATTACGATATAACTTTCTAAAAAATTTATATATGACTATAATGAAAATCAAAGACAAGGCAACAGCGATTAGAATTGATTGAACAGAAAAAGGTGATTGCTGAGAAGAAGTTTTATCGTTTTCGGTGGCAGTATCATTGTTATTGTCTTTATGCGGATTATCTGTTGACGGGTCATAAGGCGGTGTAAACGGAACATATTTAGAATCCGATGAACTGTCAGAAGATGTGCGACCTGCATACTCACCGGTATGATAATGGTATGTTCCTGTGCTTCTGTCCCAATGACCGCCGTTTTGGTCTGTTCTTCCCGGATGAGCGAAAACGCTAAATACAGATATGAGGAATAATATTAACAGTACCCCTGACAACAGAGGGTGCTTTTTATTTTTCATTTTAAAACTTTCCTCGCAGTTCTACGACCTTTCCCATTATTGTAATGGGAAGAGTTTCAATTTCTTCTTTTGTATAAAATTTAATCTCATGTGATGGATTAAGTGGGATAAGGGATATTCCGTTATCGTGCTTTTTTATTTGTTTACAGGTTGCATCAGAACCATTAACGCATACAACAGCAATTTCTCCGCTTTCTATATCCGGCTGGCATCTGACTATTACTGTATCGCCATCCTGTATTCTCGGCATCATGCTATCGCCCTTAATTCTTAATCCAAAATATGATTCATAAGGATTAAACTGTTTTATATCAAGTTCCTCATAATCTAATATTTCTTCAATTGCTTCTATTGGTATACCCGCTGCGACATATCCGAGCACAGGTACACTGATAGAAGCATTTTTTTGTTTTGTGGCAATATCTTCACGACCAATTAAATAATCAATAGATACGTTAAATATGGTGGCTAATTTTTGTTGCTTATCAAAATCCGGATTTGCTTTTCCTGTTTCCCATTTAGTTACAGTAGAGCAATCAATGTACAATAAATCTGCTAATTGTCGTTGGGTCATTCCCTTCGATTTTCTTAATTCTCTAATTCTTTGAGCGAACATTTAATCACCTCACATTAATTATAGTGAATTATTTTCACTTTGTAAACACAAAACGCTCAAAAAAATGTGAACAATTTTCATAAAATGTATTGACAAGCGTAAAACCACGTGCTAAAATGTGAATATAATTCATATTTAAAAAAGAAAGTAGGATGAAATGTGAAAATTAAGCACTATAGAGAGGAGCAAGGCATGAAACAAGAAACGCTTGCCTTAAAACTTGATGTTGACAGAAGCACGATAGCAAAGTGGGAAAATGGTGATGCCATGCCGAGGGCGGACAAACTGCCAGAGATTGCAAAGGTGTTAGGCTGTACGATTAATGATTTGTTTGGTGAGGAGGATTGAAATGGGAAAAGAATATGCAGAATTTATGACAGAAATTGTAAATGATTTTACAGACTTTTTGAAGAATATGGACTGCCGTCCTACCATTTTAAAAAGTGAACTGAAAAAAGCGGGTATGGAATTTTTGAAAAAGGAATTAAACGGCGAAAGTGTGGCGGGCCGAAAACTTTCCATTGACGAAGTGGAAGGCGTTTGCTGATGGTGGAACTTATACATAGGAAAGGAGCATAAACATGGCAAGAGAAAAAGAAGATTACAGAGAAAATTTACGTTTGATATCAGAACGCTTTGGAAGTGTTCAACTTATACCTTTTAAGCAGGCTGCTGAATATTGCGGTGCAGACGTAAGAGTTCTGCAAAAGGACAAAAATTTTCCTCTTAAAAAAATTGTGGGACGATACTATGTTCCTGCAGTCGGTCTTGCAAGATGGTTGAGTTTGTAATGCCGCTAAAAAGCCCTTACTGTGCGCCAACACAGCAAAGGCTCAAGGAGAGAAGATGATATACGCACCACCCATAGTTACGGTAAGTATATCATCTGCACACCTGCGATGAAAGAAATAAGAGGAGCCAGATTTGCGAAATTCGGGCTGGCATTGAAAATTACATTTATTTCGGGAGGAAAAACAAATGATGAATTGGTTAATACAAACTACACCAAACGGCGCTACATATCTTCAGGCGATAATTTTATCCGCTGCAGTTATTTTATCTTTAGCATATTTAACGTCGGTAGTATTTGAAGATTTTATGGATATGTGGCATGAGTGTTTTCCGAAACATGGACAAGGAGCGAAAGAATGAATTATGAAGAAATGATGTCGGCATTCATGGAAGAAGTCCCCGTTTTATATCAAGGGTGCGTTTACCCTAAAATTTCTGCCATTATAACAAAAAAGATTGTTCCGGGACTTCCATCTGTATATCATATTGCGGAACTGGAAATGGGTAAAAATTGTAAGCCTGTTTTATGTAAAGATTATGGTCTGCTTAAAATATACGATAAGGAAAAGCACGATGAATTGGTATGGAAAAATTATTCAGGAATATAACAAAGGAGAAAAAACTATGAACTACATTATGTTGAACAGCCAAAAGATTGAACTGACCGATACGCAGGTCGAAGAAATGAAAAAGAGTTTGGGGATAACATCCGTCTTACTTTCGGACATTCCTGTTGCAGAGCTTTTTAAAATTGGCAAGCATGAATTTTTTGTATTGGAACAAAGGGGTGAAGAAACTGTTATTATACTTAAATCCCTATTACGTGAATCAGAAAAGTTCGGTGACAACAACAATTATGATGGCTCTAATGTTGATAAAATCTGTAATGACTTTGCTAAAGAGATTGCAAACATTGTAGGTAAAGAAAATATTGTTGAGCACACGGTTGATTTAACATCTGATGACGGATTGGACGATTACGGAAAAATCAAGCGTAAAATGTCACTTTTAACGTGTGAACTGTATCGCAAATATGTAAGGATTTTGGACAAGTTCAAACTTGACAAATGGTGGTGGTTAGCAACTGCGTTCAGCACACCTACGCATGATGATGAAGACTGGATAAAATGCGTTTCGCCGCGCGGTGTCATCTTCAACTTTAACCACGACAACTATTTCGGTGTTCGCCCGTTTTGTATCTTAAAATCTAATATCTTTGTATCTAAATAAGGGGGAATCAAAATGAAATTATCAGAAATCAATGCGGGGAAAACATTCCCGATAGCAGGTATGGAATTTATAAAAGTAAAAGACACGGACAAAGGATGTTATGTTTTATCGAAAGAAATCGTTTTTAATTCTTCGTACGGTGATAATAACAACTTTGCAGAAAGTAAAATTTTGAAAAGGCTGAACAAAGAAATCTTACCTAATATTGAAAAAGCAATCGGCGCTGAAAATGTGCTTGAATTTAAAACAGACCTTACAAGCCTTGATGGATTGAAAACCTACGGCGATATGACAAGCAAAATAAGTTTGCCTACGTTCGATTTTTACAGAGAAAATGTGAAAGTTTTTGATGAACATAAACTTTATGAATGGTTTTGGCTTGCTACACCTGATTCTACCCCGGAGCACATAAATGATTGGTGGGCACTTTGCGTTTCGCCGCGCGGTAGCATCAACTACATTAACCACGACATCAATTACGGCGTTCGCCCGGTTTTGCTCTTTGCATCTGATATCTTTGTATCTTAGGGTGATTTAAAATGGCAGACAATGATTTAAGAGTAAATGTAAAAGCCAAAGAACTTATGAAACATACATATACGCTTACATCAAATATAAACAGGTACCCGAAAAAATACAGACACTCGCTTGTAGACCGTATGCAGATTATAAGTATGGATATATACGAAAATCTGCTTGATGCAAA